>DASRKU010000331.1:0-3518 GCA_035648815.1 Verrucomicrobiia bacterium
CGCCCGACCCCAGGACCAGAATCTTCATCGGCACGATTGAATCAGGAATTCCCGGTCCTGCAAAACGATTTTAGCCGCGGTTTTTCCAACTGGACATTTGCGAGTCTTCGTGTAAACGAGGTGAAACTTTGGACATATGAAAATTGCTCTGAACACGATTTTGTTGTCGATCCTGGGCGGTTCCCTGCTGGTCACCGGCTGCGCCCGGCCCAACCCGGCCGCCAACGCGTCGACTGTCGCGCCCAAAACCGCCTCCGCAACCGCAGCCATTCCTGCCGCGCCTCTCGACCAGAAAATGGTCTCAGCCCAGGAGACCTCGCAGACGGCGCTCACCAATATCGACGACAAGGTCGGCTACGCCATCGGGATGAATATCGGCGCCAACCTCAAACGCGCCCAGTTTGAAGTCAACCTGGACCAGCTCGTGGCGGGCATCAAAGACGTGCTCGGCAGCCACAAGCTTCTGATGACCGAACCCCAGGCACAGGAAGCCATCATGGAATATCAAAAGCAAAGGTCGCACGAAGCCGCTCTCAAGGGCATCCGCGAAGGCGAAGCGTTCCTGTCCACCAACAAACTCAATCCCGGAGTCCAGGTTCACACAGTCACCTTGCCTGACGGCAAAACCGCCGAGATGCAGTACAAGATCATCACCGAAGGCACTGAGGAAATTCCGAAGAGCAACGACACCGTGACGGTCAATTACCGGGGCACACTGATCAATGGCACCGAGTTCGACAGCTCAGCCCGCCATGGCGGCCACCCCTCCACCTTCGTCGTCAATCGCGTCATCCGCGGCTGGACCGAGGCGCTCCAGATGATGAAGGTGGGTTCCAAATGGGAGATTGACGTCCCCTCCAGCCTCGCTTACGAAGACCGCCCCTCGACCACCATCCCTGCCGGTTCGACGCTGATCTTCGAAATTGAGTTGGTGGGCATCGAAAGACCCAAGCCTCTCACCAGCGACATCATCCGCGTCCCCTCCGCCGAGGAAATGAAAGCCGGCGCCAAAATCGAAGTGATCAAAGCCGAGGACGCCGAGAAAATGTCGGCCGCGACAAACGTGGCCACGAACAAACCCGCGAAGAAGTAGCTGCGATAGTTGGGAGTTAGGAGTTGAGGGATTCCGCATCTTCCCCCCTGCACACTCCTTCGTTTGTGCAGCTTGTCCCGCCTTCCTTAAAATTTGCGTGAATTCGCGTAATTCGCGGATAACCCTTCTGTTTCTTCGCGTAATTCGCGGATTCAAAGGACCCGCGCCCGACCAGACCCCTTCGTCACTTCTCCGATAGCCCACGCCCTGTATCCCTGTTCGCGGGCGGCTTTCAATACCTTGTTCGCGGCGCGCTCGGCGGCGATCGCGACCATCCCAATCCCCATATTGAACACCTGGTAAAGCTCCGATTCCGGCACGCGGCCCTTGGCTTCTATCAAGGCGAACAGTGGCGGCATTTTCCAGGTGCCTTTATGAATGATCACGTCACAGCCTTCCGGCAACACCCTCGGGATGTTATCCACAAACCCGCCTCCGGTGATATGCGCGAACGCTTTCACCACGGGCGGCGCCTTCGAGGATCGAGGATTGAATTGCCTGAGGAGTCTTTGGACGAGGGGCGAATAGCTGATATGCGTCTTCAACAACTCATTGCCGATCGTGTTCTTCAGTTCCGCCACGTAGCTCCCCGGCTTGAGCTTGAGCCGGTCAAAGAAAACCTTTCGCGCCAGCGAATATCCGTTCGTGTGCAGCCCGCTCGAACCAAAGCCGATCACAACATCCCCAACCCGGACCGTTTTCGCGCCATCCAGCATGCGCGATCGCTCCACCACTCCCACAATGGTGCCGCTGACATCATACTCGCCCGGTTTGTAAAACCCCGGCATCTGGGCGGTCTCCCCCCCGATAAGCGCGCAATTGTTTTCCGCGCAAGCCCGCGCAAAGCCCTTGATGAGCTGCGTGAATACCCGCGGATCGAGCTTGCCCGTGCCAATGTAGTCCAGGAAAAAAAGCGGTTCCGCCCCGAGCACCGCGATGTCGTTGACGCAGTGATTCACCAGATCGGCGCCGATCGTGTCGTGCCGGCCCATCGCAAACGCGATCTTCAACTTCGTCCCAACTCCGTCCACGCTCGACACCAGGATCGGCTCGCGATATTTCCGGGTGTCCAGGGCAAACAACCCGCCGAAGCCGCCGACCTTCCCCAGCACTTCCTTTCGATGCGTCGCCGCAAGCAGCCGGGGCAGCGTCGATTTCACCCGGTTGCCCAAATCGATATCGACTCCCGCCTGCGCGTAAGCTTTGCTTTTCATTCGCCGCGACATGTACAGGCACATCGGGCCGGAGTTCAAGCTTTTGTGGGTCCATTTTGCTCGTTGCATTTTAGAGCGCAGTGTGGCACCGATGAGGTAGTTACCTTATGCGCTGGCGCCTCCTGTTCCTTGTTTCCCTGGGCGTGAACCTCGCCTTCGGAGTTGCCTGCCTCTTCCTGATCGGCCATCGCCGGAGCCCGGAACCCGTCGATGCCAGCCTGAATTCTCAGCCAACAAAAACCAACGTCGTCGTCCGACGCCAGTTCTTCACCTGGTCTGAAGTCGAGTCCCCCGATTACCATGCTTACATCGCCAACTTGCGCGGCATCGGCTGCCCGCCCCAAACCATCCGCGACATCATCATTGCCGACGTGAATGCGTTGTACGTACGCAGGCTGGCGACAGAAGTGACGACCGCCGATCAGCAATGGTGGCGCAGCGAACCCGATCCGGCAGTGACGCGGTTGGCCGCCGCAAAGACCCGGGCGCTCGACGTTGAACGGCGCGCGCTCCTGACGCGGCTGCTGGGTCCTGATTGGGAATCCGGCGACCTCGCCAGCCTTCCGAGGCCTTCGCATCCCGGTGTGGCGCTGGACGGCCTGGTTCTCGGGGCGTTGCCGCCGGAAACCAAACAGGCCGTCCAGGATATCAGCGATCGCGCCAATGAGCGGCTGCAGGCGTACGTGCGTTCACAAACCCTGGCTGGCAAAAGCCCCGATCCTGTGGAAATGGCCAGGTTGCGGCAACAAACTCGCGACGAACTGGCGCACGTCCTGACTCCCCCGCAATTGGAGGAGTATCTGTTGCGCTATTCGCAAAACGCCAACTACCTCCGCACCGAGCTGGGCCAGCTCAAATACTTCAACGCGACGCCTGACGAATTCCGCGCCATCTTCCGAGCGACCGATGCCGTGGATCGCCAAATCGAACTCCTGCCCAATAACAACGACCCGAACACGGTGGCTCAACGCAACGCGCTGCTGCAACAAAGGGAAAACACAATCAAACTCGCCCTGGGTCCAGACCGTTACGAGCAGTTCTTCCTGCTGCAGGATCCCACATATCGCCAGGCGTACGCGGCCGCCGCGCAGGCAGGCACCCCCAGCGCCACCCAGGTCCTCTACCAAATCAATATCGCCACCGCCCAGCAACAGGCCGCCATCCGGGGGATGACGAACCTGACCCCGGAACAGATGGCAATAGAGTTGAGG
>DASRKU010000332.1:0-8913 GCA_035648815.1 Verrucomicrobiia bacterium
CCGTACGGGCTGTTGTTCGGTGAGTCCGCTCGCAAGGCAATCGCCCACAAACTCGTCGCGACGATCATCAACAGTGTAAGGGTTGATTAGGCCAGCAGCTTTTTCACGTCGGCAATAAACACGGGAAGATAGGACTCGCCCAAGTGTTGTCGGTCGTCCGAGAGCGTGCGGTCGAAGCCTGAACGTTCGAGAGAAGGTCGCACTTTCGTCATGAGTTGACGAATCTCAGAGGCTTGCAGCAACGATTCCAGGCTGTGCAATTTTGGATCGTTCAGCCGCAGCCAGATTTGCTCCAGCGCACTGAACAGCGGCGGCCAGGTAACCCATTTTGGCGCGGATTGTTCGTTGCGATTGAGCAACTGCATCCACTGTTCCTGCTTGAGCCAGTAATGCTTCTCCCGGCTGGCTGCGCGCACCTGGATCACGCCGGACCGGCTCATATCCACGAGCGTGCCTTGCACGGCTCTCTCGAAGTAATAAGCAGCACGAGCGATTTGCGACGGATGGGCCGCGTCATGCGTCAGCAAATACATTACGATTTCGCAGCGGACGCTGATGCCGAACAACGCGCGTAGCTGCAGGACCATGTTGGCGACTTCTGCCGGGCGGAATTCCTGTGAATAGCCGCGCAACCGCAGCGGCCCACGCAGCCATCCATAACGCGCAAAGAGCGGCTCGGGCTCGCCTATCGCGGGAATCCATTGCCCGTCCTCATGGAAGAACAAATTCTCAGCAGCAGAACACTGGACGAGAGTCAAAGCATTGAGCCGACAGTTCGCAAACGCCTGGAGCGACGAATACGACACGTTGCAGCCGGTAGCGCATTTGCTTGGGTTGCTCACGGATAAATTGACATTGTTTGTTGGGACGCCACGAGAATACAAACCAAGTAGCGCGCCAACGGAAATGAAAGATACAGCCGTTGCGCGTGTCTCTGCGGAATTTTCCAGATGGCTTGCAGGGTATGTTGCTCGCCGTATGCGTGAGGAGCACCGTAATGATTGGAGCGTTGCCTACTCGCACCGGTACACAGGCTCGGCACGACTCCGAGCAAGAGACATTCGTTCCATCAACGAAGATGTTGCTCCAGTGCTTGGTGAAGTGCCCGCTCCGCTGACGTCAAAACTCCTCGACGATTTCCGAGAAATCTTTCGCGAAGCGGTCAAGGCCGCAGGGACAGAAATAATGGCAGGATGACGACAAATAAACCATCCATCTTGATCTTGAAGGCCAAGACCCGACTGTTTCAGGACGTACTGGTGCATTTGATCGTTCAATGGCCTCCGGGAATCCGGAAGCCAAATTGGCTCAGAAAATATCCCAACGTACGAAGTGATGAAAAATTGGGAGAGCCTACGATGATGTGATCGAGAACTTCGATTTTAAGAAGCTGGCCTGCTAGAATCCGCAATGCTTTCAGGAAGACCTCGGGCGACACGACCATGTGCGGAAGGAAACAAGCCGTGAGCCAGCGGGTGGCGGCTGACTGATTCAGCGCGAGCAAAACTTTTGGTTTGAAATTTTTCTTCCGTTCACCAAGTCCAGTAAAGCCCGAAATACCAGAACGTGTGTTCGTCGCCGACTACACTATGACCCGCGCTGAACAGCAAACTGAAATGCTCGTTAATGTTGCATGAACCGCCAAAATTAAGCGCAGCAAATCCCTTGTCATTGTCCGTGTCGGGGCCTTGCGCAAACAATTCACCGCCAAGCGTGAGATGTGGCCCGAAATCGCGCTGCACGAGCCAGCCGCCAAAAGGATAGTCGCGCTGGCCGGGCGCGGAATTCAGCGCCACGCCGCCACCGCCATAAGTCGTCCACGGTCCGAAACTTTTTTGCGCCCACAGCGGCAATCGAAACCACGCACGTCCATTGCCCAAACCGCGACTCGCATCGCCTGTCGGCAATTCGGCCATCGGAAAGATTCCGATCTGCGGCCAGCCGTTCGTTTCATGCAGAAAGCGGTATTTGATGCCAATCTCCGTGTCGCCCAGACCGGAAGCGGCCGGCGTGCCGCCGCCAACCGAGTTCATTTGCACGACCAGATGCAGTTGTGTGTCGGGCAACACGCCATAATTCATTTCCGCTGCAGGGCCGGTGATGGAATAGGTGCTGCCGGCATGGTTGCCTTCGCCAAAGAGATAGGTTTCCCAATGTTGATAATCCACCGGCTCCGGGTCGTCGGTCAAAAAGGGCGGGCCGGCGAAGGTGCGCGTCGCCAGAATCAAATTCAGGCAAACGGCCAGCATGATGATTTTGATGGCGCGGGTCACAAACGTTTCAGTGCAAAAATAATTTCCCCGCCAGCGCACAGGCAAGCACAACCAGCTACTAAGATTTTCGCAACCACCACCTTCAGGTCATCAGCGCCACCCAGGCGAGCAATCCGCCAAGTGCGGCAAGGGTTACCGGAATTCCCAGGCGCGCAAAATCGCCAAACGAAATGTTTATCCCCAGCTCACGCGCCTGTTGCACGACGATGATGTTCGACACGCTGCCGAGTATGATGAGGCTGCCGGCAAAGCTGTTGGCAAGCGCAAGCACGTAAGCGGTTGTGGGATGAGCCATATTGACCACTTTCACCAGCAACAATACCGCAGCAGCATTGTTAATTAAATTGGAAAGCACCGCCGTCACCCCAACTAAAATAGAAGGCGATTGGAGATTAACGCCGGAATTCGCAAGCCAGTGCACCGCCTGATCGCCAAAACCGGCGGCTTGGGACACTCCGGTGACCACAAACAGCCCCATAAACAAGACCAGAATTGGCCACTCGACGAGCGCGAGCAAATCCTCGGTTCGGAACTTGCGGCTGGCGAGATGAATTCCCGCAGCCGTCAGGGCAACGATTTCCTTTGGCACCGGCGAGAAGAAGAATGCGATCACCAAGCCCAAGACCACCAAACCTTTAATTGTATGCGGCCGATTGAAGGGCTGGGGCGATGCTTTCAGGCTGGTTGGGAGCGATGCAGCGAACGCAAGTTTATGGCGGGACATGGTCCAAATCACCGCGTAGGCACAACCGAGTGCAAACAAAACCGGTGTAATGCACCAAAGCCCGTATCGCCCGAAGTTCAATCCGGCAACCTGCGCGATCATCATGTCTTGTGGATTGCCAACCAGGGTTGCGGCAGCCCCGATGTTGCTGGCAATCGCCAGGGCGATCAGGAACGGCACGGGATTGAGTTGCTTGCGGAGCAGCGAGGTCGCGACGACCGGTGCGAAGACGTAGCAGACGATGTCGTGGTTTAGAACCGATGACAGCCCCGCTGTCACCAGCATCAAGGTCAGCAAAAAGCGAGCGGGCTTATCGAGCCGGGCCGCGATGCCACTGGCGACTTTGTCGAAAAAACCAGACAAGCGGAGTTGAGCCGAGAGGACGAAGAAACCGAACAGCAGCAGGATCGTAGGCCAATTAATGAATCCGATCGCGGTTGGTGTCGGCAAACCGGAAAAGAGGATGATCGCAATTGCGCCCAGCAATGCAATCCCAGTGCGGTTCAACTTCAAACCCGGCACGCGTCCCAACGCAATGCCGATATAGGTAAGCACGAAAATCACCAACACGGCTGGCTTTGCAGAAGAGGAGATGATGATTGGGTTGCTCATGCCGTATTTTGTCGCCGCTCGGGGTCATTTCTCCAAAGATTTGCGGATGGATTGCAATTCCTTCCATTGCTTCTTGTCTGGTTTCGGGTAACGCATTTTCAGGTTGCCCAAAGCGTCGAGAACTGCCTGTGAAATGATCAGCCGGGCATTTTCCTTGTCGTCCGCAGGCACGACATACCATGGGGCAATCTTCGTGCTTGTCGCCATCATGCAAGCCTCGTAGGCGCGCTGATATTCTTTCCACCGTTCTCGTTCCGCAATGTCGGCACGGGTGAATTTCCAGTTCTTGTCCGGGTCGTCGATCCGTGCAAGAAAACGTTTGCGCTGTTCCTCCTTCGATAAATGGAGAAAGAATTTTAGCGTACGCGTGCCGTTGCGATACAGGTGCTTTTCCAAATCGAGTATTGAAGCGTAACGATGGTGCCAGATTTTCGAGTCATCAGCATCCTCTTCCGGCAAATCCTGGGCGCGCAATATCTCCTGATGCACCCGCACAACCAGCACCTCTTCATAATAGGAGCGATTGAATATTCCGATATGCCCTCGCTCCGGCAGGCAACAGGTCGTGCGCCAAAGAAAATCGTGCTCAATTTCTTGCGCACTGGGGCGCTTGAAGCTGAACACCTGACATCCCTGGGGATTGACGCCGGACATCACATGTTTGATTGCGCCATCCTTCCCGGCAGCGTCCATCGCCTGAAAAATCAGTAACAACGCATACCGATTGTGAGCGTAAAGACGGCTTTGCAACTGGCTTAGCTTTTCCAAATGTTCGGCGAGAAAGTCTTTGTATTGCCGCTTCGATTTGTAAAACGGCTTCACTCGCGTCGGCCATTTTTCGAGACTGACTTTTTCGCCCTCCCGCACCCGGAATTTTCCTATGTCAATTTGCATATTCTTAATCCGCACGCATGCCACCCAGTATGCCGCTCTTTGGGTCAATAATCCGATAGGCGACCAATTTAATATGGTCATCGACGATAAACCAGGCAAGAGCGTAACCCCACACTGCCATCGCCCACCGCCAGCCAATGGGCGGCATGAACAAACAATAAACGCTAAACCCGCCTTGACTGCCGGTTGCGCCTTTTTGCGGCAAATACATAAGTGCACAACGTCAACAGGTGATGGATGGATAAGTGAACAAACTCCACACGCAATCCTCGCGTTTTAACGACACCCAAATCTTTTTTTCCCTCCTGTTTGCCTGCATCAAAGGCACCTGAACTGCTACTACTTAACGCATGTTAACGCACCGGTTTCGCAGTCTGCCCCGCCTTGGACTTCTCCTGGCGTGCAGCGGTACCGCGTTAAAGCTGGTCGCCGGAGGAAGCGGGCTCAATACAATCGTCGTGATCAATCGCAGCAGCCCCAATTCCTGCGAACTGGGGAATTATTATTGCGAACGCCGCCAGGTGCCGGCCGAAAACGTCCTTTTCATCGACTGGACCGGCGGCAACACGTCCTGGACGAGCGCGGATTTCTACGCCACCTTGCGCGACCCGCTCGTGTCAATGCTTGCGACACAAGCCATCAGCAACCAAATCGATTTCGTTGTGCTGTCCATGGACATCCCATTCACGACCATGAATGGGACCGATGCGAACGGGACCACCTCCGCTTTGTTCTATGATCTCAAGAGTCTGTTTGGCTACGGATGGAACGGGCTGACCAACAGCTATTGCGCATCCGAAGAGATCTTTGCCCAAGCACGGCCCGCGAGCGCGCCGGGTTTGTCCGTGCTCTGCACGATGTTGACCTCCGACTCGCTCACATCCGCAAAAGCGCTGGTGGACCAGGGAATCGACGGGGACGGAACCTGTCCGTCGCAACCCGTCATTCTCGCCCAGAGCTCCGATACTGCGCGGAACATTCGTTACCATCAGTTCGATCGCGTCATACTGGATATGCGTGTTCAGGGCGATTGTCTGGTGGTGCGGACCAATTCCGACGACCTGTCAGGGTTAACGAACCTGATGGGATACGAAACCGGGCTGGCCAACTTTGTCGCGCCGCCCGGGATGTTTGCGCCGGGCGCAATCGCGGACAGTCTCACATCGTATGGCGGAATTATTTTCGGCTCCAACCCACAGACGACTCTTCTGGCTTTCATTCAAGCCGGCGCGGCTGGCAGTTTTGGAACTGTTACGGAACCATACGCCATCCCTCAAAAATTTCCGGATCCCGCGGTCTACTTTTACCAGGCGCGTGGGTTCAGTCTGGCCGAATCTTATTATCAAAGCCTCATGGTTCCCTACCAGGGCCTCGTGGTGGGTGACCCGCTCTCCGCCCCCTTCCGCCGTCCCGGCGCCGGCACATGGTCCGGCACGGTGTCCAACGCTCTCTTGCATGGAACTGTCCCCCTCAGCCTGCAATTCACCGCGGCTGACCCGGCGCATCCGCTCCAACAAGTCGACCTTTTCATCGACGGCCGGCTTTTCCAGACCTTGACCAATGTACCCCCGCTTCCCGGAAATCATCTCAGCATGGCGCTCAATGGCGCCGCCATTTCCTACACGGTCGCGCCCAATGCCACCCTGCGAGCCATTGCCAGCGACCTGGCACAGAGCATCAACAGCCCGTCGATCACTAACGTCAGCGGCATCATCGCCGTGGTCCACGGCGATCGGCTCGAGCTCGATGGAATCTCGACCAACCATCCCGTTTCGCCGGCCAATTTGCATCGTGTCGGCCCGCCCGGCGCTCCCGGGAACCGGTCGACTGAACTGGCCCGGAGCGCCGCCGGCAGCGCCGCCGCGCTCACCACGTTCATCCGGGCTCCCAAAGATGTGTTTACGCAATCCACAGCCCGCGGCATGAAGTCCTGCATGATCAACGGCCCCACCCCGTTCCCGCTGGGCGGGTGGATCGCAGTTTTGGTCACCAAAACCAACGGCGACGTGGTGACGGTTGGCTTGACGAACCAGGCCGCCACGGCAACTCCTTTCGATCTGTCCGGGCAATTGGTGAATGCCATCAATGCGATCGCGAACTTGCAGGGCCCCGACGGAATCACCGCCGGCGATCTCGCTACTGATACGTTTGTTTCGGGCATGTTCAACATTTACGCCCGCAGCGCGGGCGTGGAAGCTGCCGGTGCGACCATCCGCATCCTGACCTCGGGCAACGTGGCGAGTCCATCCAGTGCTGTGCCGTTGAAGGACAATCTCCCGGACCTGCAACCGCGAAATCATATTTATGTCACGGCCGGAGCCACCAACCTGGCGGTGAGCTTTTCATTCGACACTAGCCAGGTTGCGGACGGATTTCATGAGCTGCTCGCGGTGGCTTACGAAGGCAGTCACGTGAGAACTCAAACCCGTGCCAGCCTGCCGGTGCAGATCCAAAACTCGCCGCTCTCGGCCACGCTGACATTGCAGGATCTCCCGGTTCCCTCCCCGGTCTCGGGCACCTATCACGCCCAGGTCACGGCCAGCACGAATGACGTGGCCAGCATGGGTTTATTCAGCACAGGAGGTTTGCTGGCGAGCACCACGAACCAATCCTCCTCGATCTTCACGATCTCCGGCGCCAGTCTGGGCGCCGGGCTGCATCCGTTCTATGCCGTTGTCAAAACCTCCAGCGGCCTGGTCTATCGCACCCAAACCCAGTGGGCGCGATTGACGGAGTAGGATTTGTAGAAGTCGAGGTCACGAGACTCCATCTCCAATCCCGCGTAATCCGCGGTCACCCTTGAATCCTGACAATTCCAAGTTGGGGGGGTGCCGCTCAAATCATCGATACAGTTGACTTGGGTCAAAACTATCGCAGATCAGCGTTGCTGGCACAGTCTCATCGTGCTCATTATCCGACACACTAATACTGACATAATGAAACACGCATGGCATCTAATTATCTCGATTGCTGCATCCGCGCTGGCGCTGCTTTTCGTTCAGATCGCTTCGGCGGCGACCAATGCAGCCCCATCTGTTGCAGCCATGTCCTGTGTTCCATGCCATGAAAAGGTCACCCCGGGTGTGGTATCCGACTGGCGCATCAGCCGCCACAGTGAAACGAAAGTTGGCTGCGCGGATTGCCACGGCGAAAGCCACATCGGGACGAACGATGTTGCAAAGGTGAAGATTCCCACGCCCGATACCTGCGCCGAGTGTCATGACCAGCAAGTCGCGCAATTCAAGAAGGGCAAGCACGCGCTGGCCTGGGCGGCGATGGAAGCCATGCCGACGATTCATTGGCAGCCGATGGCCATGATCGAAGGGATGAAAGGCTGCGGCGCGTGTCACAAGATCGGTCTGAAGAGCGAGGCCCAGATCATGGGTTTGAAGACAACAAGCGGTGGCTTTGGCGTGGCCTCGTGCGATGCCTGCCACACGCGCCACACGTTTTCCAAGAAGGAGGCCCAACAGCCGCAGGCCTGCCAGACCTGTCATATGGGTTTTGATCATCCGCAATGGGAGATGTATTCCGGCTCGAAGCACGGCGTGCGCCACAATCTGAAACAGATGGGACTCATCGCGACGAACGCCGCCGCACCCACATGCCAGGACTGCCACATGAGCGGCGGTCACCACGACGTGGACACGCCGTGGGGATTTCTCGCCGTGCGCCTGCCCTTGCCAGAGGACAAGCAGTGGGCCCTGGATCGCGTCACGATTCTCCAGGCGCTGGGCGTGCTCGATCCCGACGGCAAACCCACCGCGCGCCTTGACGTTGTCAAAGCGGCGAAGGTGGCAAAGCTTACGCAGGAGGATTGGCAGAAGGGGCGCGATCAAATGCTTGTCACCTGCAACAAATGTCATTCCGGCAATTTCGCGAAGGAACAACTCGCGCAAGGGGACAACATGATCAAGGAAGCCGACCGCCTGATGGCGGAGGCGATTCGCACGGTGGCGGCACTCTACAAGGATGGCGTATTGAAGAAACCCGCCAACTACGCGAGTGAGTTTCCGGACCTGCTCACTTTCCACGACGCGCCCACGGTCATCGAACAGAAACTCTTCGTCATGTATCTCGAACACCGGATGCGCGCCTTCCAGGGGACATTTCACGCCAACCCCGACTACGCGCTTTGGTATGGCTGGAGCGAAATGCAGCGCGACCTGACGGAGATCAAGGCTTTGGCCGGCGAACTGCGCGAGAAATCAAAGCTCGCCGAAAAGTAGGTGCAACGCTGGCTGAAGCTCCTTTCGTGAGGGGGTAAGACCGGGCGAGCAGGGTCGCACTGCGTGCGTCCGGTTGCGCGTAGCGCAGCCCTACCAATGCTTGAAATCCTCGAAATCCGCGATCACCCTTGATGCCTGCTTCCAATAACAAGCCTTGGCGGGGATGATATAGCGGATCCCC
>DASRKU010000333.1:0-4877 GCA_035648815.1 Verrucomicrobiia bacterium
GCCTGGCCGGGGTGACTTCAAACACCTGGACGGTGCCCGGCCAGTGTGACGGATTGTCGTCGCCGGCAATCCAGCAGCACAGGACAGTGTTGCCATTGGCCAGCCGGTCGGAAGCGATCCAGATTGGACATTGGCCAGGAACGCGGCGCCTCCGGCAACAACGACCGTGCGATCCGAGTATGGAACATTCCGTATTGGATCTAATGTCGAGATTAGGTTGCGTTGTTCGAAAACATTGTCAAGATGCTCGCACCCGAGAGTCTCATGGCATCGTCGTTGATTTTGTCGAACAGCCTTCCAGCCGAACTGGCCGGGTCGATAGTTTTTTCATCGCTGTGTTTTCGCCACGGCCGCGTGTCGTCAGCGGCTTTGGCGCTTTGTTGATATGTGTGGCATCTGCGGCACTGTCTCTTTATCCGGCTTTGCTGATCCCGAGTCCGCCAGCCTGAGGGTCGAAGCGATGCTGCGATCCCTTGCTCACCGCGGCCCGGACGATGTTGGCAAAGTGGAGACGGATGCCGCGGTCCTGGGCATGACGCGGCTGGCCATACGCGGCGTCAAGGACGTCAACCAGCCAATGGTGGACGCCGAAACCGGCGTAATCGCCGTCTGCAACGGGGAGATTGATAATCACCGCGACTTGCGCCATTGGCTGGCGGAACGGGGCCGGCCGGTGCATCGGGAGACGGACGTGGGGGTGATCCCCGGGCTCTACCTCGAACTTGACGAAGATTTCGCCAGCAGGATGGTCGGTGCCTTTGCGGTCGCGGTATGGGATCCACGCACCGGGCGGCTCATTCTTGCGCGGGATCGCACCGGTGAACGCCCGCTGTTCTTCGCGTCGCGCGGGGGACAGACCCATTTTGCCACGGAGATTGCCGCCCTGGTTTCGCACAGCCGGCTTCCAATTCACCTCGACCAGGACGCACTCAAAAAATATCTTCAGTTCGGCATCTTTCCCTCTCCGGAAACACCGTTTGCCGAAATCCGCAAAGTCGCTCCTGGTGAGACAATCCGAATCGACAAGGCGGGCGTCCGGCGAAAGCGCTATTGGCGATGGCAGATTGCCGAGACGGCGAAAAAACCGGCGTCGCTTGACGCATTCGATCAAACGTTTCGCGCCGCGGTTGGTCGCCAAAGCCAGGTGGAGGTGGATTTCGGCGTCTTCCTCAGCGGCGGCATTGACTCGTCGCTGGTTTCGGCGGTGGTGCGGTCGCTGCACCCGCAGCGCGCATTGAAAGCCTACACGCTGCGTTTTGAGGAGCGGACCTTCGATGAAGGCGGTTTCGCGGAAGCGGTGGCAAAACAATTGAAAATGGAGCTGGTGACGGTTTGGGTCAAACCCGGCGATGTGCGGGACGGATTAAGAACGCTCATTCGCCTGGTGGGCGAACCCCTGGCTGACCCCGCGTGGATTCCGGCGGCGTTGCTGGCCCGGCGTGCCGCCCAGGACGTCAAGGTGGCGCTGGTTGGCGAGGGGGCCGACGAGTTGTTTGGCGGTTATCCGACTTACATCGGCGCGGCTGTTGCAGAGCGCTTCTCCCGGTTGCCAGGCTGGCTCAAGTCCGCCATCCGGCGCCTGGTCCTGGCGCTTCCACAAAGCGAGAAGAAGATGACGATTTCCTTCCTGCTCAAGCGTTTTGTGAATGGGGCGGATTTGGATGGCATGACGCGGCACCGGTTCTGGGTTTCCAACATCGCACCGGAGCTGCTGTGGCGCCTGGGCGTGGGGCCCACGGACCCGGAGAGCCCCGACGCGGGTTGCGGACATTTGCTGGACCGGGTGCAAAGGTGGGATTTGGAGACGTCGCTGGCCGAAGGGTTGCTGACGAAGGCGGACCGGGCGAGCATGAGTTCGGCGCTGGAACTGCGCGCGCCGTTCCTCGACGAAGCTGTCATGGATTTCGCAAAATCACTCCCGGTCGAGGATCGGGTTCGGGGATTCAACACGAAGGTTTTTCTAAAGCGCTACGCCCGGCGTTATCTGCCGGATGAAATCGTGAACCGGCGCAAGCGCGGCCTCTCGGTGCCCATTTCCCGCTGGCTTCGCGGCCCGCTGAAAAACTGGGCATCCGCCACTTTGGAATGCGGTCGCCTGGAACAGGCCGGGATCCAGACGTCGGCCGCCAAGGAATTGTTCTTCGAACATTGCCATGGCCAGGCCGACCATGGGCGCGCCGTGTGGACGCTGCTTGTGCTGGGAGAATGGCTGGATTGGGTGGGGACGGAAACCGATTCAAGCTCCAGTTTAAGGCAAACCGGCCGCGACCCGGAGGAAATTTTGAGGGCTCTGTGACGCCAACTTCCGCCTCCTCCGCAAGTCAGTCATTCCACAGGAGAAAGATGAAGAAATGTCCTATGGGCCGCCCGTGGAACTTCGACCAGAAATCGTCCACGAGTTGGGAATGATTGAACTGGCCCTCCACGTTTGGTGACAGCTTGGGTTTGGTGTCGACGACATATAAGGCGCGTGTTTCACGCGCGACTTGATAACCTGGCCAAAGCGTGAACTGGCTGTTGCCGTAGCGGGCCGGAGGCAGGTAGGTCAGGGGATGATCCGGCAGATAAAACTGCATCATGCTGCCTTGCGTATAATAGTTGGCAATGAGGAGATCGGCGCGGTTCTGTTGACGGGCTTGTTGAACGTGTTCCGCGAAATCCACCCAGCCCTCGGCTTTGTGGAAAACGTCGTACTTCAAAGGAATGGGAAAAAAAACTGCGGCATGAATGGCGAGAGTCGCCACGAGGGCCATGCCCAGGGATACCCATGCAGCCCAGCGCCATTTTGGATGTTGCAGGATGAATTGCCGCCAAAACGCCACCAGCAGGACGATGCCTGCGATCAGGGATGGAGCGATCCAGTTGGGCTGAATTCGGCTGTTCAGGCTGAGCAGCAGGTACAAGGCCTGGATGGGAATAAACTGACTCAAGAGATGCTTGACCCGCGGCTGGTCGCTCTGGATTCGCCAAAGCCCGATTGTGGCGATCACCATGCCGATCAAAAGCAGTGGTGTGATCGCACCTACCTGGCCTATGAGATGATGGAGGACTTCACTCGGATGGATGGCCAGGGAATGATTGAGACCGCCGCGCTCGTTCAGTGCCTGGATATGGAGCCAGCCCGTCTGGACATTCCACCAAAACACCGGCAGCGAACAGACCGCAAACCCCAAAAGCATCGCCAGGCTTTGGCGGCTGAAGAGAAAATGCCGGTGCGGCCGCGACCAGCAGAGGAACATCACAATGGAAACCAACTGGATCGCGTTGACGAACTTTGCCAGGAATCCCATGCCGATGGCCGCTCCCAGCAGGAGCCAGTAGCGAATTTGTCCTGTCGTGAAACTCAGCCAGGCCAGATTGGCGCCCCAGGCCCAAAAGAACACACTCAGGGGATCAATCGTCATCAAAATGGATCCGATGCCGAACAGCGGGATGATGGCTGCCACACCCAGACACCAGAGTGCAGTGCGGTCGTCATACAATCTCTGGGCCAGCCGGAACAATTGAAGCGCTGTGCCGGCGCTGAGCAGGACCGCGAAAAAGCGGACACCAAAAACCGTGTCTCCAAAGAGTTTTGTGCCCAGCGCAATGGTCCAGGCGACCAGGGGACCCTTATCGCGATAGGAAAGGGCAAAGTGCTTTGACCAGACCCAGTAATAAGCTTCGTCGGAGATTAGGTCGAAACGGCACGAGTACCAAAATCGAAACAACGTCAACAGGGCCACCCCTAGGACGGCGGTGTGCACGGGACGCATCCCGCAAATCAAGGTGCTCCGGGCTTCGCCGGAATCTGGCGATGCTGTCATTACATCAGGTCTGGAAAACGGCATGGCGTTGGATGTGGCTTTTCTGTATTTCAGGATCTTACAAGTGCATGCGTGGGATTTGCGGATGAAAAGTAGACGGCAGTTCCTCCATCTGCAACTGAGAAGGAGGATGGTGATGCACAGTCGAATTTGTGCCGGAAGCTGCACGAATGCATGAGTCTCCTCACGTCGACTTCTACGCGCCGACGGAACTTGTGATGCCTAAAGCGGCAGGCTAACATCCAGCCAATGAAGAAGCGGAATGACCGTGCGCTTGCCGTCGGGTCCGGCGACCCGGGATCCACTGAAGTCTTCCTGAGTCCATATGCGCCATTCCATGCCCAAGACCAAAACCAAGGCATCAAATCCATGAATTCCAACACTGTGACTCGACGGGAATTTATCGTTTCGGCGGCTGCCTTTGCGGCATCGGCGGCGGTCCTTCGCGCCGCTCCTGCGGTTGCCAGCCCGAGAATTATTGATGCCTGGGGACATGTGTCTCTGCCGCGCTTTATGAGCGCTGAAGAGTACGTCGCGCTCATGGATGCCAACGGCGTGGAATCCGCCATTGTGGGAACGGCGGCCACCTGTCCTGACCTGCGCGAATTGTCGCGCGCGGCCGTGCAGTTTGGCGACCGCTTGCGCACCATCGGCATGCCGATGGGACGATCGCCGCAGGAACGGATGGAGTGCGTGACCGCTCAAATGGAGTGCGGATTTACCGGCATCCGGCTCCAGGACGAACTGATCGTCAAGGAACCCGGGTTGCTGGATATCGTGGGCAAAGCGGGCGGGGTTCCTTACCTGGAGGGAAGCCAGGGGTACAAGGTGGCTGCTTCGGTGCTCGTGGATTTTCTGGACCGTTACCCGGAATGCATTGTCAGCGCCACGCATTTCGCCGGGCCCACCGATCCGGCGATTCTCGAAAAGGATGCGGCCGTGGCGCGGCTTTTCCGGCATCCGCGTTTTCTGGTGATTTTTTCCCGGCAGGGATACATGGAGCAGGAGATGTTGAAAACATGGACTCGCGCCCTGGTGGAATTAACGGGTTGGGATCGGATCATGTATGGC
>DASRKU010000334.1:0-6542 GCA_035648815.1 Verrucomicrobiia bacterium
CTGCCAATGTCCTCGGCCAACGCCACGCGAACAGCGGCGCGAATTTCTTCCTGGCTGAGTGCTTCCACAACCCGAACATGAATTAAAAAGGAGCACCCGAAAAGTCAAAAGACTTGAATTGAACTTTTTGAATCCAGTTGAAGCGTGTAGTTTTCTCCCATGCCAGTCCCGGTCATCAGCATCGCTCAAACTCACGAATGGGAAAAGGCAACCTGGACCTCCGGCCAAACGGAGGCCGAAGTCATCCGGCGCGTCGGGCTTGCCCTCTCAAAGCATGCCTTGCAGCTCACCCGGCCCGGCAACCTGATCCTGATCCTTGCCGGAGCCGGCCACAATGGCGAGGACGCTCGAAGCGCCCGCGAACATCTGCGGGATCGCCGCGTCGACCTGCTCGATACCAGGAATCCAGAAACAGACTTTTCCAGGCTCTCCGCGCTCTTGTCCCTGGAACCCGCTCTCATCATCGATGGTTTATTCGGAATCGGCATCAACCGCCCGCTGGATTCAGCCTGGAGACGGTTCATCGATACCATCAATTCATCTCGAGCGAAGGTCCTTGCGGTGGATATTCCTTCCGGCCTTGACGCGGACAGCGGCAACCCGCAAGGCGCTGCCATCCGCGCGTCGGTGACAATGACTGTGGGTGCGCCCAAAAAGGGGCTGCTCGCTTCGGCCGCATGGCCCTATGTCGGCCGATTGGAAGTGGCTGCGGACGTCGGCTTGATTCCGTGCCCTGTTGCAAGCGAATGGGCATGGACGCTGCCGGCGGATTTCGCGGGATTCCCGCCCGCCCGCTGCGTGGCCGGACATAAGGGTGATTTCGGCCATTTGGCCCTGATCTGCGGCAGCGCGGGTTATCACGGCGCAGCGGTTCTTGCTGGCAGAGGCGCCCAGCGGGCGCAGCCGGGATTGATAAGCCTGTACACGCATGATACGGCCTATGTCCCTGTCGCCGCCCAACTCCAATCGGTCATGGTTCATCCGTGGACAACTTCTCTGGAACTGCCGAAAAAAATTTCCGCAGTATTCATTGGACCTGGGCTTGCCGCGCCGGAGTTGCCCGACGCAGTGCGACGACTGGCAGCAACTTTGTGGCGGCAACTGGAAGCGCCTGTGATTGTCGACGCCAGTGCGCTGGATTGGCTGCCTCAGGATGCGAATGCCGGCAATGGAATTCGGGTCGTGACGCCCCATCCCGGAGAAGCCGCGCGTCTTTTGAAAACTACGGCCGTCGAGATTCAGGCGGATCGGGCGGGCGCGTTGAGGAGGATCTCCGAGCGCCTCGGCGGTTGTTGGGTGCTTCTGAAGGGTCATCAATCGCTGATAGGGCGTGATCAGGGCGAGCTATTTGTGAACTCATCGGGCAACCCGCACCTGGCTCAAGGGGGCGCCGGCGACCTGCTGGGCGGTTACATGGCCGGTCTGCTGTGTCAACCGGCTCTGCAACAGGATCCGCTCCGGACCATTCGCTTTGCGGTGTGGCAACACGGCGCGGCTGCGGACCGGCTTCAATGTTCCCGCCCCAACTGGACTGTTGAGGACCTGGCAAACGAGTTGGGTGGAATCCCTTCCTGAGGGGGAAGCGCTCAATTCGGGTTGAATTTTCTTCCTTTGACTGGAACCATTTGTTAAGGAAATCGGAATTGTGCGAAAAGTTTATTGGATCTTTGTTGTGTTCCTGGCGCTGGCTGCGCGCACAGGAACTGGCTTTGCCGAGAGTTTTCAAATGGCCGACGGCCAGGGTATCACCGGTGATGTTGTCACTTTTAACGAAAGCGGCGTTGTCCTGCGTTTGCCGGACGACAAGTATACCGAGCGTATTCCCTGGGCCCGGTTCTCCCAGCCGGACCTCAAAAAACTGGGCCAAAACCCAAAGCTCGCCCCGCTGGTGGAACCTTTCCTCGAGGCTCCGCTCCAGGAAAAGCCCAGGAAACCCGAGCCCGAAGTGCACACTCCCTGGCGCCTGAAACACGCCGAACCCCGCTCACTGTTTGGCGCCATGTTTTCATCAAGCGTCGGAGTCCTGCTCCTGCTGCTCCTCTATGCCGCCAATATCTACGCCGCGTATGAAGTCTCCATTTTTCGAGCCCAATCCCGGCCCCTGGTTTGCGGCCTGGCGTCCATCCCGCTGCTCGGTGTCTTGTCTCCCATCGTGTTTCTCT
Source organism: Verrucomicrobiia bacterium (assembly GCA_035648815.1). Classification (GTDB taxonomy): domain Bacteria; phylum Verrucomicrobiota; class Verrucomicrobiia; order Limisphaerales; family BOG-1460; genus DASRKU01. The sequence continues at coordinate 2,163 of DASRKU010000334.1, forward strand.
GCATGCCGACCCGAATGCAGCCCGCCCCGGATGCCGCTACGGAAGTCGCCGCTGCGCAGGCCGCTGCTTATGTATTGCCCCCCACGGCGTCCAGCGAACCTTCTGCTGTCGGAAATCTGCGGCTGTCCCAATCGGAGACCGCAAATGCCACCTCCGGTCTGCCCAGCACCCAGGTATTTCAACGGGGCGCTTTCACGTTTAATCGGCGCTTCTTCGAGACGAAATTCCCCGGCTTTTTTGGCATAATCCGGCGCGACGCGGAAAAGGAAATGGTGCTCGTGATCAAATCACCGCGAGGACAGTTTGTGGCGCAGCGAATTTCCAGGATCGCGGCCAATGATTTCCATATCACAGTGCAAAAGGGCGCCGGCACGGAGGAAGTCTCAATCCCCTTCACCGAGGTCCAGGAAGTTCAGCTAAAACACAAGAATGCTTAAACCCGGCGGAGCAAAGGTCGGAAGTCGAAACACGCGCTCACCCGCTGCTCCACAACGCACCCAAAAAGTACTCGCCCGGAAACGGGTTGAAGACGGATTATGAAATATCGCACGATCCTGTTGTTCGGGGCCCCCGGCGCCGGCAAAGGCACCCAGGGCAAAATCCTGGGAACGATTCCAAATTTTTTTCATTGCGCCTGCGGCGACGTCTTCAGGAATCTGACCATTGACAGCCCCGTCGGCCGGGTGTTTCTCGAATACTCCAGCCGCGGCGAACTCGTCCCTGATGAGACCACCATCCAGCTTTGGCGCGAATCGATCGATGCCAATACCCAGTCCGGCCGCTTTCGGCCCGGCCACGACACGCTCGTGCTGGACGGCATTCCCCGAAACCCCCGCCAGGCGGAAATGCTGAAAGACACCCTGGAAGTCGTCTCCATCTTTTATTTGCGCTGCACCAACCCCGAACACCTCGTCCAGCGGATGCAACGCAGAGCCCTTAAAGAGAATCGCCTCGACGACGCCAGCCTGGATGTGATCCGCGTCCGCCTGAAGCGGTACGAGAAGGAAACAAAACCGGTCATTGATTATTACGGCAAACACCTGGTGCACCGGATCGATGCCGACCAATCCCCCACCAAGGTGCTGTTTGACATCCTCCGTCACATCGTCAAGGTTGGATGAATGCCACCACAGTTTAGAGATTTTACCGCAAGCGAGCTCTATTGTCCGAAGTGCAAGGTGTCACAGCCGGTCCGGGAACGATTGCTTCTCGTGCTGCCTTCGGGCGAGCTTTACGAATACCTCTGCTCGCAATGCGCCACGACTCTCGGCAAACGCACCATTTCAGGCCCGAGCCTCAGCGCGCCGGCCAATCCACCTTCCCCTCGCAAGGAGCCCACTTTGCTGCTGCGATAAGGCCGCATCACTTTTTGACTTTCTTCTTCCGCGTTTTTCCTCTTGGCTCTAGTCCATGGCGGCACCGCGCATCATATTCATGGGCACGCCCGATTTTGCCGGCGAAAGCTTGCGGGCTTTGATCGGGTCCAATTGCTTTCAAGTGCTCGCCGTGGTCTGCCAGCCCGATCAGCCCGCGGGCCGCGGCCTCAAACTGCAAGCCCCCCCAACCAAAAAAATCGCCCGCGATCAAAATATCCCCGTCCTCCAGCCCGAACGCGCCCGCGATGAAAATTTTCTGCGCCAGTTGCGCGACCTCCAGCCCGACGTGATTGCCGTCACCGCGTACGGACAGATCCTGCCCGGGAGCATCCTCCAGCTTCCGCCGCATGGCTGCTTGAATGTCCACGCTTCCCTGCTGCCGAAATATCGCGGCGCAGCCCCCATTCAATGGGCGCTGCTCAACGGGGACACCGACACCGGCGTCACCATCATGAAAATGGACGCGGGCATGGATACAGGCGCGATCCTTTCCCAGGAAAAAATTCCGATCCTGGCTGAGGACAATTCCCGGACCTTGCACGATCGCCTGAGCCGGGCGGGCGCCGGGTTGCTGGTGAAAACTATTTCCGAATATCTCGAGGGCAGAGTGCAACCGAGGCCGCAACCTGTCGAAGGCGTCGTGTATGCCCCAAAGATCCAAAAGAAGGACGGCCAAATTGATTGGCATCAGCCCGCGCGCCTGATCTGGAACCGCGTCAGGGCCATGGTCCCCTGGCCCGGAGCATTCACGCACCTGCAGGTCCTGCAGCGCCGGGAGTTTTTGAAAATCTGGGCTTCGGAAATTGCCGACGAATCCGGCCCGCACGGGCGGGTGATCCGGGCCGATAAAGACGGAATCGTTGTCGCGTGCGGCTCCCAGTCCTTGCGTCTTCTCCAGGTGCAGCTCGAAGGCGGCAGACGCATGAGCGCCCAGGAATTTCTGGCAGGGCACCCGTTGCACGCCGGCGATCCGGTTGGCTGACGGAACAGAAATTCGTTCAATATAAGGGTTGCCACCCGGGAAAAGTCCGCCTATTTTATTCGATCCTCGGGGCAATTCCCCGGAGGACCACAGCCTCTTGCGTTCGAGTGGACGCACGAAAGCCGCGCGACAGGTAATGGCGCGCCGCCCGGACAGGCTATAACAACATTAAACCAAATCCCGTGTTCCGCGGGATGCCTCGATATTCTCGGGGTCCCAACCAAAGGAAAATCTGTGATCAGTATCGGCGTTAAGGAATTGCTGGAATCCGGCGTCCACTTCGGACACCAAACCAAACGGTGGAATCCCAAGATGAAGCCGTTCATCTTTGATGCGCGCAGCGGCATCCACATCATCGACCTCAGCAAGACTCTCACTCAATTGGAAGCCGCATGCGACTTTTTGGCCGCCGTCGTCGGCAAAGGCGACCGCGTCCTGTTCGTCGGAACCAAGAAACAGGCCCAGCTCGCCGTCAAGGAGACCGCCTGCGAATCCGGACAGCTTTATGTCACCGAACGATGGCTGGGTGGCACATTGACCAATTACACCACCATCAAACGCTCCATTGCCCGGTTGAAATACATCGAAAAAATGGAAGCCGATGGATCCATCAACCAGTTCGTCAAACAGGAACAGTCGGTCCTGCGCCGCGAAGCAGCCCGGCTGCTGAAATATTTTGACGGTATCCGCGGCATGGAAAAGTACCCGGGGGCCATGTTCGTCGTGGACATTAAACGGGAACACAATGCGGTGGCAGAGGCGCGCCGGCTCAAGATCCCCGTCGTCGCCATTGTCGACACCAATTGTGACCCGGACCTGGTGGATTATCCGATTGCGGGCAATGATGACGCGATTCGTTCGGTGCGAATGATTTTGACCACCATTGGACAGACCGTCATGCGCGCGCAGGGCGAGTATCAAGCCAAGTACGGACGGCGCAAAGCAGCCGAGGAAGCCGCGGCGGCGGAACAGACCGCTGAAGCCCCTGCTCCGCAATTGAGCCCCGAACCAGCCGCTGCTCCGGTCGCAGCCCCGCCAGCCGCATAAAGAGGACACGGCCCCGGGCTGCGGACATGAACTTCCGCATCCGAATTAAATTTTTAACAACTACTGACTATTTATGGCTGAAATTAACGCTGCCGCAGTTGGCCGGCTCCGGGAAATGAGCGGCGCCGGAATGATGGACTGCAAGAAGGCCCTGACGGAAACCAATGGCGACCTGGAAGCCGCAATCACTGTGCTGCGCAAACGCGGCGCGGCTACCGCCGCCAAGAAATCAACACGCGACGCCAAAGAAGGCTTGATCGCCCAATACATCGCTCCCGGCGGTCGCCTGGGGGTGCTTGTCGAGGTGAACTGCGAAACCGATTTCGTTGCCCGCAACGACCTGTTCCGCGCCTTTGCCGATGAGATCGCCCGAAAAATTGCGGCCGACCCGCAAGCCAATCTGGATGCCGACCGCGAAGCTGCTGTGACAAAAATTCGCGAGAACATCAGGATCGCGCGCCATGCGCGAATGGAAGTCGGCGGCAATGGATTGGTGGCTGCTTACATCCATACCGGCGCCAAAGTCGGCGTGCTGGTGGAAGTGGGTTCCGGAAAAGAAAGCACCGTTGCCCAGGACGATTTCAAACAACTGGTCAAAGATATCACCCTGCAGATTGCCGCCGGCCATCCCTTCGTTGTTTCCAGGGACCAGGTGCCCGCTGACCTCCTGGCCAAAGAAAAGGAAATCGCCGCCGAACAGGTCAAGAACAAGCCGCCGCAGGCGCTCGCCAAAATCGTCGAAGGCAAACTGGAAAAGTTTTTTCAAAGCTATTGCCTCGTTGACCAGGGATTCGTAAAGAAGAATTCCGAGATTAGCGTCCGCGAACATGTCGCCTCCGTCGCCAAGCAGCTCGGCGACGAAATCACCGTCCGGCGTTTCGTCCGCTTCCAGGTTGGAGAAAGCATCTGATCGAATCTTCAACCAAGGCGTGAAACCGTTCTCCCTCTCCCATCGGATGGGAGAGGGCCGGGGTG
>DASRKU010000335.1:0-4566 GCA_035648815.1 Verrucomicrobiia bacterium
GCGTGCCCGTGAGCAGAATGCTGCTGCCGCGAAAAAAGCCCCGCCCGCCCAGCATCGCGTCGAGCCGTGGGATGCCGGTGGCAATCCGCTCGTTCGACACCTTGTGATTCAGCCCCAGCGACGTGATGGGCAGCACGCTGACGCCCTCGTTGCCGATGAGAAAGGGAAATTCGTTGGTGCCGTGCAGTGCGCCGCGATATTTCACCACCCGCAGATGCCGCGTGGCAATCTGATCATGGACCCGATGGTCGAGCAGGATGACGCAGTCGGACACGTATTCCTCCAGCCCGTGGCGAGTCAGTTGGTCGCGCCCGCGTTCGGCCGTGATGACGGCGGTCACGCCTTTGTCCTTGAGCCAGCGGAAGAGCCGGCGCAACTCGGCGCGCAGGATGGCCTCGTTGGGCAGGCTGCCGAACAGCGCTTCGAGCGTGTCCAACACCACGCGCTTGGCCCCGATGGAATCAATCGCGTGGTTGAGCCTGACGAACAGCCCTTCCAAATCGTGCTCGCCGGTCTCCGTGATTTCACTGCGCTCGACGTACACGTAGTCGAGCACAATTTTTTTGCGCCGGACCAGGCTCGCCAGATCAAATCCCAGCGACGCGACATTGGCCTTCAGCTCAGTGTCCGTTTCCTCGAAGGCGATGAACACCCCCGGCTCGTTGAACTGCACCGCGCCCCGCACAAGAAATTCCACGCCCAGCAGCGTCTTGCCACAGCCCGCGCCGCCGCACACCAGCGTCGGCCGCCCGCGCGGCAATCCACCGTCAGTGATTTCGTCGAGACCCTTGATGCCTGTGGCGCACTTGGGTAAATGAGCTGCCAAGGAGGCGGACTTGTGGCGGTTCTTCTTCATTCAGGAGCATCCTCTCATTAACGCAGGTGAAAAAATAACACTTGGGGCTGAAGCAACTTTCGCTGCCGATGTGTCGAGATCGACCGTCTTCTGCCTCCACTCCCATAGCGGCCAGAGCCCCTGTCGGACGATCATATCACCTTCAGCCGGCAGTACAGTGGTTCGTTTCATTGTGCTGTGCCACAATAATTTGTGCATAGTTCGACGCTGTAATTGTGTGTCAATCGCCAGACCCTGTCTATCGGGGATACCCCCCCGATGTTCTGCCACCAGGGTAGGGACGGCGCGTTTGCAGCGCGATGTCCCCACCGGCGCGCACGGCCATCGGATCACACCAGAATCAGGCAGAGTTGCCGCGACGCAAAAAGGAGCGATTCCTTGGCTTCTTGAGAAATCGCTCCGACAACCCGGCATTATCCGGCGCTACAGAAAATGGTCGAAGGTCTCTCAACCTTGGCGTGCTAGCCCTTCCTGCTTTCTTTCGCCCAGGTGTCCCGGAGCGTGATTGTGCGGTTGAATACCAGCTTGCCAGCCGGAGCGCCGGGACCCGATTCCTTGTCCAAAACAAAATATCCCAGCCGCTCGAACTGATAACGCAACTCCGGCTTCGCCTCTTTCAGGGACGGTTCGCACTTCGCCGTCACCACCTCCAGCGACTTCGGGTTCAGATGCTTCGTTAAATCCCCGTCGGCCCCGGGCTCGGCCGCGGTAAACAGCCGATCATACAGCCGCACCTCGGCCTCAATCGCATGCGCCGCGCTCACCCAATGAATCGTCCCTTTGACCTTGCGGCTCGACGTCGCGCCGCCGGTCTTGCTGTCGAGATCGGCGGAGCATTGCAGCTCGACGATCCTGCCGCCCGCATCCTTGACGACTTTGTCGCACCGGATGATGTAGCCGTATTTCAACCGCACTTCGCCTCCCGGCCGGAGCCGGAAATATTTCGGAGGCGGATTTTCCATGAAATCGTCCTGGTCGATAAACAGCGCCGCGCCGAATGGAATTTTTCGCGTTCCGGCGGACGGGTCTTCGGGATTGTTGATCGCGTCCAGTTCTTCGGTCCTGTCCGCGGGATAATTGGTGATGACCACCCGCAGGGGCCGCAGCACGGCCATGCGGCGGAGCGCGCGCCGGTTCAGGTCCTCGCGGACGGCGTGTTCGAAGACGGCGATATCGGTGACGCTGTTGAATTTCGTGACGCCAATGTGATAGGCGAAAGCGCGCAACGCCTCGGCCGTCACCCCCCGGCGGCGCAGGCCGCTAATGCTCGGCATCCGCGGATCGTCCCATCCATTGACCACCTTTTCGTTCACCAACTGGATGAGTTTTCGCTTGGAGACGATGGTGTAGTTGGGGATCAGTTTGGCAAATTCGTACTGGTGGGGCAGGGGCCGCGGAAGTCCCAGGTGCTCCAGGATCCAGTCGTACAAAGGCCGGTGCACTTCGAATTCCAGCGTGCAAATCGAATGCGTGATGCCCTCGATGTAATCGCTCAGGCAATGCGCGAAATCATACATCGGGTAGATGCACCACCGGTTGCCGGTGTGATGATGTTCGGCGTGCCGAATGCGATACAGCAGCGGATCGCGCAACCAGACGTTTGGAGACGCCATGTCGATCTTTGCGCGCAGCGTGCGGGTGGCGTCCGGAAATTCGCCGGCTTTCATCCGGGTGAAGAGATCCAGGTTCTCCTCAATGCTGCGATTGCGCCACGGGCTGTCCTTTCCGGGACGGTCCGGCGCGCCGCGGTAAGCGTCCGTGTCTTCAGGTGAAAGATCGCAAACATACGCCAGCCCTTTGCGGATCAGGACGAGGGCGTACTCATAAAGCTGTTCGAAATAGTCGGAGGCGTAAAAGGGCTCGAGAGCGGTCGAGCCGTCTTCGCTTCGCTTCGCCGCGCCAAGTGGTTGAGAGGTGAGGGTTGAGGAAGGCAGGAAGAAGTCAGTCTTGCCGCCGGTCTCGATAACCTCCGGCGTTTTGCCTTTTGGCTTCAGGCCAAGTTTGTCATCGGCCCACCCGCTGATCAGCCAGTTCACGTCCTCCCGGATGGAATCCACGTACTCGACTTCTTCCTTGGTCGGGTTGGTGTCATCGAACCTCAAGTTGCATGTTCCTCCGAATTCCCGGGCGATGCCGAAGTTGAGGCAGATGCTTTTGGCATGGCCGATGTGGAGGTAGCCATTGGGCTCGGGAGGAAAACGAGTGTGAATCCGGGGATACTTCTTCTCGGCAACGTCCTTTGCGACAATGTCGCGAATAAAATCGGTTGGAGCCGGCGGCGCGCCGGTTCCTGTTGGGTTGTCGATGCTCGAATTGCTCATATCCACTCCGAGGTTAACGAATGAGAATCGGTTTAGCAAATTGCCCGTGCGGCCTTGGACCCGGGGTGCGAGCGTCTCGCTCGCAGAAACGTTCGATCCTCCCAAGCTCCCGACCCAGCCCTACGCCATCGCAAGGCTCACGTCGCTCCGCCCGAGACGGGCACACTCTGGTTCAAACGCGTTCCCTTTCGTGTGCTTTGTGTATTTCGTAGTGCATGCCAAGTCCATGTCGACTCAGAATCTCTCTCACCAGACCTCGTTCCTGTTTTTTGAATGTTGACACTTGACCCCGTCTGCTTACGTTGCCGGGTTCACTGCATCCCGCTTGTCGGGCCGATATTCACTTCTTCTGCGACTCAAGCATTTGTTCTCGTGCAAGACTCAGATTTGTCTTCGCCAGCGCCACATTACCCCACTCGCTGCTGGGCTTTAGTTCGAGAACCTTGCTGTAATCGGCAATCGCTCCCGCAAAATCCTTGAGCTGGTGTCTTGCACAGCCGCGCATGAAATAAATATCTTCCGGGTGTGGGTCCGTATGCAGCTCAATGGCCTCGGTGAAATCTGCAATGGCTCCTGTGTAGTTTGTCAGACAAAGAACCTTAAGACTGCCACGGTTGAAGAACGCCTGAGCATTTCCAGGGTCAAGATGGATGCTTTTGTTATAATCCGCCAGAGCGTCATCGCACTTCTTCATGGCGAACTTCGCTTGACCGCGATTGCAGTAATAGCCTCCACATGTCGGATTCAGCGCGATCGACTTGTCATAGTCTGCCACTGCTCCGGCATAATCGTGCAGCCACCATTTGCACATCCCGCGACCACAATAGGCATCCGCTGCTTGAGGATTGAGTTGTATGGCCTTACTGAAGTTGGTAAGTGCCGCGCCGTAGTGATGGGCCTCAAAGGCAGACGTTCCGGCCTCCAGGAAGGTCGGAGGATTGGTTTGGCCATGGCAAATCACATAAGCCAAACAGGCACATGAACACAGAAACTGACAGATGACTCTTTTCATCCTGCTGAATAGACACCGCCACCCTGACTTTTGTATATCACGTCGCTTGTTCCGTTGCCGCACCGAGAATTTCTGTGGGCCACATCTGAATATTTGACATTCAAGCGGGCTTTGATGCACTTGCTTTGTCTTGTGGGGACGAGCCGTCCCCACTCCGGTCCAGTTCAGTCGAGGCCTTCTCCCAGTTGCTCATGACCATTGCCAGGCGATCGTGAATGTCCATTAACTCACGGTTCACTTCCATCGCCCGCCCGGGCTTCGCATAAGTTTCTGGAGACTCCAATTCTGCGACCAGTTCTTTTTGGCGGCTTTCGAGATCAGCGATTTCTTTTTCCAGCCCTGAAATCCGGTCCTGGATTTCGCGCCTCTGGCGGGAG
>DASRKU010000336.1:0-4165 GCA_035648815.1 Verrucomicrobiia bacterium
GCGACTGTTCGTGGCGGGGGCCACCGCCCGATCGCGCCAAGCCATCCTGCGCGTCCGTCAACTGTGCGAAGCCGAACTGAAAGACAACTACGAACTGGAAGTGATTGACATCTATCAGCAGCCCAGCCTGGCGCGCGTCAACCAGATCGTCGCGACCCCGACGCTCATCAAAAAATTGCCACCGCCGGTGCGCCGGTTCATCGGCAACCTATTGAACACGACCGGCCTGTTCGTCGAGTTGGACTTGATCACAAAGGGTAAAATCGCGCTTTGAAAACTGCCCGCCACCAGAGTTCCTCCCGTCCCGCGCCGGCCCGCGAACTCGCCAAGCTCCGCGCCCGCCTGGCCGACGCGGAGGAAACGCTCCGCGCCATCCGAACCGGCGAGGTGGATACGGTGGTGGTCGCGGGCAAACAGGGTCCGCAAGTGTTCACGCTGCAAGGCGCCGGCCACGCCTACCGCGTGCTCATCGAATCCATGAATGAAGGGGCGCTGACGCTTACGGCTGATAAGATGATTCTTTACGCCAACCAGCGCTTCGCCAAAATGGTCAAATGCCCGCTGGAGCAGGTGGCGGGCAATTCCTTTCGCCGCTTTCTCTCCGCCGCAGACCGGGCAATACTCCGACCGCTCCTGAAACGGGCCGACAAATCCGGCTCTAAAATCCAAGTGCTGCTAAATGCCGGCGACGGCTCGCAAATGCCGGTGCAAATCTCCATTCGTCCAATGGCAAAGAATGGTGTCAACCGCGCGACCATCAGCATGGTGGTGACGGACATGACGGAGGCCCTGCACAACGAGGAAAAGCTGCGGGCGTTGTCCCGCCGCGTGGTGCAAGCGCAGGAAGCCGAGCGCAGGCTCGTGGCCCTCGAATTGCACGACAACATCACCCAAAATCTCTGCGCCGTCCTCGCGCGCTGGCAGGCACTGGCGAACAAACTGCCGGCCCGCGAGAACGTATCGCGGGGAGAGATGATGAAACTCAGCGAGATGCTCGGCCGGATTGTCGACGAGGCGCAGCGCATCGCGCGCAATCTGCTGCCCAGCATCCTGGACGAGATGGGCCTGGTTCCCGCCCTGCGCGCCAATTGCACGGAGTTCGCCGATCGGACGGGCGTGTCCCTCGATCTGACCTGCGAGCCGTTGACCACCCGGATGCCCGCCGAAACCGAATTGGCGCTCTACCGCATCCTCCAGAAAGCTTTGGAAAATGTGAAGATGCATGCCCGAGCCCGCCACGTGACGGTGTGCATGACGAAGCAGGGCGACATCGTGCAGTTGACGATCAAGGACGACGGGATCGGCTTCCACCCGGATCAACCTCCGGCCAGACGAAAGGAGAGGCACAACTTTGGTCTGCTCAGAATGCGCGAGCGAGCGACCTATGTGGGCGGCACTCTCATTCTCAAATCCGCTCCTCGCGCCGGCACGGAAATCCTGGTGCGCATTCCCCTGCCGCCAAAGGGCAACCGCGGCGAAAGAGTGACATTGAGCAAGCAATCGTAAAGGCGCTCGCCAAGCGAGGTTGACCCTGGGGGAAATACCGTATTGCCAGAGGCGCATCCGGGCTTATCTTTAGCAAAATCCAGAGTAATAGATGTTGTGAATTCGTGCCTTTTCGAAGTCTTCTGCAGAACGTTAAGTCGTCTTCCCACCAAAGCGATCAGCCGCGCCGCGGACGCTGAACGGCGGATGCTGGAAGAGGACTTGCGCAAACAACGGGTTACCGCGGACCGGGAGACCCTTTCGGTCCTTGCCTTCTGCAACTTCTTAAGAGCAGCAGGCCACGCGCTGGAGCTTTCGTGTTCCGTGCTGCCCGAGTATCAGTCGGCCGCCTACCGGGAGATCGTGCAGAAACTGGCGGATGCCGGAGACCTTCCGTTCGAGGCAGTCGCATGGTTCGATCATGCGTTCTCGCCAGTCTCGATCAAAGTCGCAGAGCCGGTTGTGGGTTGAGGGCCAGGGCCGCGTCCGGCTCGCACAGTGCAGACCCGCCGAGTTTGCAGCGCCGCTTGAAGTCCAAATCTCCTGCTTGTGCTTGCCGACGAGGTGTGATCCATGTTCAATCTTCGGCATGAAGATCGAGGCGATGCGAGTGGGACAGAAGGTGCGCCATCCACAATACGGCCTGGGTGTTGTGAAGTCTGTGGCGGAGACGACGGCGGACGTCCAATTTGAAGACGGAAAGCGGACAATCGCTCCGGAAACCGCGGGGATTGAAGCCGCGGAGCCCGAGGCGGAAATTCGGGGATTGGCTGTGCCGCTGAAACAGTTTGTGGAGGAAGTGCTGACGGAGTCCTTGCAGAAGCTCGGGCTGGAGAAGCCGGACGCCGTGGTGGAGAAACTTGGGTTGCGCTGGCACAAGGGCAAGCTGGTCATGCACCCGGCGGATCCCGCCTTGCAGACCAAGGAAGTGCCCCTGGAAACCTTTTTCCACAAGATCGTCGGAGTGCGGAACCAGTTGCGGGTCCTGGAGCAGAAGATCAATGCGCACGAAACACTTTCGGACGCCGAGAAAATCGAAATGCAGCAATACATCACGCGCTGCTATGGCTCGATGACGACGTTTAACGTCCTTTTCAAGGACAAAGAGGATCAGTTTTGATTTTCTTGAAAGATGCGTGCCGGCTTTGACGTATAAGTGGGTGATACCGGGCCTGGCTCGATAGCAAAAAGGGAAGTTGGGGGCTATAGGGTCATCTGGGGGATCAAGAGCTCGGGCCGGTATCATTGAGTTTGGGAACGTCCGGAAATGGGTAGACGCCCGCAACAGTTTGCAACCCGGAGGGTTGGTCGGATGGGGACGAGCCGTCCCCACGGGGCTATAAAGATTTTCGTGTAAGCGGCCAGAGATAGCTGAAAGGATAACTGATTATGGTCATTACTGACGAAGTGCTCAACGAATTACTGAAGGATTATCAGAAGCCCGAAGATTTATTGGGCAAGGACGGGTTGCTTAAGCAATTGCAGAAGCGGCTGCTGGAGAAGGCGATGGGGGCAGAGCTGACGGTGCATTTGGGCTACGACAAGCACGATCCGGCGGGGAAGAACTCGGGCAACTCGCGCAACGGTACTACTCCCAAGACGCTGAAAGGAGAGTTTGGCAACTTGGAGTTGTTGAGTCCGCGGGATCGCAACGGGAGTTTTGAGCCGCAGATTGTAGCCAAGGGGCAGCGACGATTCGAAGGCATTGACCAGGCGATCATCAGTTTGTATTCGCGGGGTCTGACGACGCGGGAGATCGAGGGACACTTGTTGGAGATTTACGGGGTGGAGGTGTCGCCGACCCTGGTGTCGCAAGTGACCGATGCGGTGTGCGCCGACGTGCAGGTGTGGCAGAACCGGCCGTTGGAGGAGGTTTACCCGATCGTGTATTTTGACGCGCTGTGGGGCAAAGTGCGGGACAACGGGCAGGTGGCCAAGCTGGCTGTGTATCTGGCGCTGGGGATCACGATGGCCGGGCAGAAGGAGGTGCTGGGGATGTGGGCGGCCAACACGGAAGGAGCCAAGTTTTGGCTGCATGTGTTGACGGAGCTAAAGAATCGGGGGATGCGCGACATTTTTATTGGCTGCGTGGATGGGCTCAAGGGTTTTCCCGAAGCGATGGAGGCGGTCTTTCCGGCAACCCAGGTGCAGTTGTGTCTGGTGCATATGGTGCGGCATTCCTTGAACTACGTTGGGTGGAAGGAGCGCAAAGCAGTGGCGACCGATTTGAAGGCGATCTATCGGGCGGCGACGGTGGCCGAGGCCGAGCAGGCTCTGGGAGTTTTTGAGCAGAAGTGGGATCGTAAATACCCTTCGATCAGCAAAAGTTGGCGGACGCATTGGCCGGAGCTGATCACGTTTTTGAAATATCCGGCGGAGATCCGCAAAGCCATTTATACGACCAATGCCATTGAGTCGCTGAATCGGTCGTTGCGCAAGATCAGCAAAAATCGAGGAGTCTTTCCCAATCAGGAATCACTGCTCAAGCTCTACTATCTGGCGCTGGAACGGATTGCTAAAAAGTGGACTATGCCGATCCACAACTGGGGTGAGGCGCTCAATCGGTTTATCATTGAGTTCGGAGACCGGGTGCCACCGCTGGACTGAGAAGCAATGAACGTTTTAGGACCATCCGAGCGCAGGGGGCGCGAGCTGAGGCTCGCAGCTCGCCCCCTGCTCG
>DASRKU010000337.1:0-16545 GCA_035648815.1 Verrucomicrobiia bacterium
AAGTAATGGCGTGCGTGCCGCGCTCCAGTTTGCAGCGAAGCGATGATGGGCAGGTCGAATGGCTCATGCCGGGCCAGGAATTCGGCGGGAGTGGCCGGGGCTTCGATTTTCGGGAGCCAGGGTGCACCGCATTGTTTGATCGCTTCCATGGCCACCAGTTGCCACTTCGCGGTTTTTTGAGACGCGGTGGCCGGGTCCAGCCGGAGCGTGGCGCGTTCGGAAAGCAACGGCACGATGCGGGCGGCCCCCAACTCGGTGGCCTTCTGAATTATGGATTCGATGATCTTCCCTTTGGGCAGCCCCTGGATGAGCGTGATGCGGAACGGGGGTGCCGGAACAAAGCGGCGTTCGCGCGCGAGCAATTGCACCGTGTCGCGCTTTACATTTTGCACGTCGCAATGGATTTCACTTCCCGCCCCGTCCAGCACGATGACGGGCTCGCCGGGCCGCAGCCGAAGCACATGAATCGCGTGATGCGCCTCGCCGGCGGCGAGGGTCAGCATGCTTCCCGAGCTCTGCCCGGGTGGTAAATAGAATCGGTGCATGCGCTTTCAGGCCGGGAACCGACACGCCTCTCATTATGCCCAAATGCTGGCTATCCTGCTAGTGAAACAGATTCCTGGCCTTCTCAAAAAAGTTCTGGCTGATCGGGCTCTCTTTCCCGCTGCACAGGTCGGCGAATTCCTGCAGCTTCGCCTTCTGCGCCGCGTTGAGATGTGTCGGCACTTCAATATTGATCCGGACATGGAGGTCGCCGAAGCCGTAGCCCTGAACATTCTTGATGCCCTTGCCTTTGAGACGAAACAAGGTCCCAGGCTGGGTGCCTGGCGGAATCCGAACGCTGGCCTTTCCATTCAACGTCGGCACATCAATTTCGGCGCCCAAAGCCGCTTGAACAAGGCTGACCGGGACTTCGCAAAGCAAATCGTCGGCATCCCGCTGAAAAATCTCATGAGGCTGCACATGCAGCACCACGTATAAGTCGCCCGAAGGCCCGCCTCTCAGGCCCGCCTCGCCGTTGCCGGCCGAGCGCAGGCGCGCACCGGTATCCACGCCGGCGGGGATGCGCAGTTTGATTTTTGAAGTGAGCTCCTGCCGCCCCGATCCGTGGCAGGTCCGGCACGGATTTTCAATCACCCGGCCCACGCCCTGGCAATGCGGGCACGTCTGCGCAATGCTGAAGATGCCTCGTGACGTGAGGATTTGTCCGCGGCCGCCGCAGGTAGGGCACACCTTGTTCCGTGATCCGGTTTGCGCGCCGGAGCCGCCGCAGGCGCTGCAGCGTTCGGGCTTGGACACCGAAATTTCCTTTTCACATCCGTGCGCAGCCTCGATGAAAGTGATCTCCATGTCGTACCGCAGATCGTCGCCGCGCTGCGGCTGGGTCGGGTCCGCGCGGCCGCCGCCGAAGAGGTCGTCAAAAATGTTTCCCGCGCCGAAGACTTCGCGGAAGATATCGAAAGGATCATGGAAGCCTCCGCCGCCCCTGGGAAAGCCTCCCGCCCGCCGGTCAAAAGCCGCGTGCCCGTATTGATCGTACGCCGCTCGCTGCTGCGGGTTGCTCAAGACTTCGTACGCTTCTCCAAGCTCCTTGAATTTTTCCTCCGAGGCCTTGTCACTGGGATTTTTGTCCGGGTGAAATTTAACGGCGAGTTTGCGGTAAGCCTTCTTGATCTCTTCAGGGTCCGCGTTCCGGTTCAAGCCGAGAACTTCGTAATAATCGCGTTTGGACATGAAAAAATTACAAAATCAAAAAGGGAAATCCCCGGTTTCCGATCGCCGCGGCCGACGAATCGATGTTCATTTTTAATTTTGATTTTTTCATTGTGATGAGTCCGGCGCGGGTGCCTTGGCCACGACGACGCTGGCGGGCCGCAGCAAGCGATCGCGAAGTTTGTAGCCCTTGCGCACCTGGTGCAGCACCTGGCCTTCGGGAATTTCGGCCGTCTCCTGCTGGGAAACGGCTTCATGCCAGTTGGGATCGAATTTTTGCCCTGAAGCTTCCACTTCCTCCAGCCCCGCTTCCAGCAGAATGTTCCTGAGTTGCTGGTGGATCATGGCGATTCCGGTTTGGACGGACTGGGATGAGGGATCGGCGGGCGAGGTCTGCGCCGCGGCAAGGGCCATGTCGAAATTGTCCAGAATGGGGAGCAGTTTCTGGATCAACGTCTCGTTCCCGTACCGGACGGCATCCTGCTTTTCTCGGGCGGCGCGTTTTTTGAAATTGTCGAAATCAGCGGTTGTCCGAAGCAGCCGGTTCCAGTGCTCGTCGGCTTTGGCGGCGCGGGTTTTCAGGTCTTCCACATCCTCCGGAGCAGCCGGGGCGGCCTCACCCGGGTCGGAGGCTTCGGGCAAAGCGGGAATCGCGGCCTGCAGTTTGGCTTTTTCAGTTGCGGACGAGGTTTTTTTCATTCGGACAAACTTCCATCCCTATATCAGGATGGAAGCAAGTTAAACGATGGCGGCGGCAGGGGCAACTTGGATGTGCTTGGCAAATCCGCTACTTGGGCGCAAGGAGCGCCTGGTATTCGGGCATGTTGTGCAGGTAGTTGAATTCCGGGATCGCATCGATTTCTTTTCGGAGATCGTGCGCTTTGGGATCCTGGGCGAGCCGTTTGGCATTTGTTTCCAGCAGGTGCCGAATGGCATTGAGGACTTCGGGGGTTTTGTTGCCCTTGGCCTTCATCACGGCGAGATCGAACCAGCCTTCGGGCTGGTTGGGGGCAACCTGCACCAGCTTTTCCAGCGCGTGTTCCACCTTGGGCATGTTGTTCATCTGCGAGTAAGCGTTGACGACCGACAGCACGATCCCGACGTTGGCGTGGGGATTGTCCAGGATACCGTCGAGGATCTGCACGGTGCGGTCGGGGCGGTGGATCTGCATGAATTTTGAGGCCAGGTCGAAGGCTTTTTGGAAGTCGTCTTTGTTGGAGTTGAATTCCTTTTCCATTCTTGCGATCTCGGCCGTGGTATGGGCGAACGAGGCCGCCGGATTGGATTGCTCCTGCTTGCTAATGTCGTCCAGTTGATTGAGCAGTCCATTCACATAACCGTTTTCAGGATCGAATTTATGGCAGGTCTCCACCACGAGTCGCGCATCGTCGATCCGGTGCAGGCCCATCAGCAACTGCAGGTATCGCACGACGGCTTCGGGGCTGTACGGACAGAACACAAAGGCCTGGCGGAAGGCGAAATCGGCTTCCCGGACCATACGGAGGCGTTCCGCCTCGTTCTTGGGCTGGTACTCGGGCGGAGTTGGGCCGGCGCTGGACAGCCCGAGGCGCCAGGCATAAATGCCGCCAATCGAACTGCGCAGCTTTGAAAATGCTTTCTGGGCCTGTTCGTCCCGGATGAATCGCCGATCGCCGGTAAACCCGCTGAGATCGTGGCGCAAATACACCTTCTCAATCCATTTGACGATGTCTTTCACCGGCGTGTCGTAGGTGAGCCAGTTGCCCGACAGCCGCTCGGCGTATTGAGACCAGAACTCGTGATCGCGCCGGACATCATCCTCGGAAAGCTCAGGCAACGTCTGCCGGTTGATCTTCATGATGACTCCGAATGGAGTCAGATGCGGATACATCCAGTCCAGCGGGAAACTTTCCTCGACGTAAAATTCGTTGTCTGGATTTTTGTCGAAGATCACTTTGGCCAGCAGTCCGTTGATGGACATGACGGCGACCTGGCCGGTGACCTGGACCTTGCCCCCTTCGAAGTTCACAACTTCGCCGGGCTTGATTTGGTGCTGCTCATTGGGAAATTGCTGATCATGGTTCAGGCGCACGGCGGCGTCGTTGAGGTAATCCTGGAAGCAACGCTGCGAATCCTCATTGGAAGGAATATAGATTTCGCGGTCGGGATACACCCCGCCCGGCGTGGAGGCGATTTGAGAGGGGTATGCCGCCTCGAGAAGCAGCCGGTTCAGGCGAATGCGCGTGTCGCTCTGAGGATTTTGCGCGATAAATTTTGCCAGGTAATCCGAAATCTTGACCTGGGCGAACCGCTCCGGTTCGTACAGGGGTTCCACTTTGATATCGGCCATTTCCCTGGCGAGCTTTTCCCGCCTCTCCACGAGTTTTTGGGATGCATCGCCATCCGCGATCGCCAGGTCCACGGCATCCCTTTCCGATTGTTTTGCCTTCAGGAGTGTTCGCTGTTCGACCTCGCGCTCCAGCAGCCGATTCAAATCATCCGCCAGGGGTTTGGAAAGCCGTTTGACGTCCCCGCCCTGGGTGAGCAGTTGCTGGGTTTCCTTGCTCAAATGCTGGAAGAGCCACTGCGACACGGAATCCTGCTTGCCGGCCGGATTCAGGTTGCGAGCGAAGGCGGGCAGGTCGGTAAAATCCTTCTCCGAAAACCAGGAGGTGGACGTGCGCCAGCGCTTTTCGATCCGCGCTCCGCGCGCCATGAAATAATCGTCCAGCGGCGAGACCATGCGGGCCAGCAGGTTGGTCTCATAATCCTTGTCTTTGAGAACAGTGCGGGCCAGTTCGCTAAAGAAAGGAGGGTCGTGCTGCTGGCTTCGGAAATATTGGGCGCGCAAGTAGCAAAGGTACGTGCCGTCAGCCAGCGCATTCTGCGTGATCAGGTACACGTCGCGCCGGTCAAAGTTCTGATCCATCGGGGGCTGGCAATCGTGCGGAATAAAGCTTTCACAGAAGATCATGTAGGTCGGACAGAACCGTCCCGGGTCGGTGCCGCCGAACAGGATCGTGTTTTTGGTCATTTCCGGATAGATCGGCTTGCCGCTCTTGTCCTGGTAAGGCGGCGTGAACATGTCGTGTCCGAACCAATACCCGAACCAGTGGTGATGCTGCTCGCTGCCCCACCAGTGCGAGAGACCCGAGGCCAGCGGCATGACGGCGAAAAGGCACAGCGTAATCAACAAGGGAGCCCGGCGACGGTACAGCAGCAGGCTGATGATGAAGATCACCGAAATCGCCAGAATCAAAAGTCCCGCCAGCACCGGCAACGAATACTGCTGCGGGGAGAAAATGCGCGGCAGCGATGTCCAGACCTGCGCCAGGGCAAAACTGTCCGGTGCGAAGAATACGCGGCGGGTGAAGTATCCGATACAGATGAGCGCACAGGCGGCATAGGCCAGGAGAAACCAGCGTTCCCGGCCAGTGGAAGGGTTTCCGGGATCCGGCCTGCGGATGAGGGATTGTCCCGCCAGCGCGGCAATGATGAATGCCGCGGTAAGCCAGAGGAAGGACATGAACAGCCGTGGAGCGGGCAGGGGATCGGCAACGCCGAAGAAGGTATGGCTGACTCCGCTGTAAAGGGTGACAAACGCCGGCACCAGGGTCACGATCCCCAGCATCAGGGCCGGGATCCGGAAGCGCTGGTAATGCGTGGCAATATAGGCGGCGCTAAGCGCCATGCCATAACCGCACATGACCGCAATCACCGCGTGGGAAGACGCAAAAAACACTTTGATCAGGTCCGCCGACTGCCGGTCCGGACTCGGATTCATCAGGATGATCAGGAGCACGCCGACGCAGAAATAAATCCCGGTCAGACCGGAGATCCAGGAGCGCTCGCGCCGTTGCATTTTGAAAAAGAACAACAGGGGCACCATTGCGACGAAGATCACGACCCAGTTGAATTCCCCGGCGATGTCGCCCACCAGTATTCCCAATTGAGTGAGGAAACGACCAGGGTCGCCGATGATGTCGGTCGGATTGGCCTTTTCATATTGTCCCCGGCTCAAGGCATGGAAGAAGCCATCCACGGTGCGCGGGTAGCCCCATTGCATGGGTGGGTTGGTCATGCCGGCGATGGGCTCGTAAAAGTAAAAGGAGGCCCCGGCAACCCAGAGCGCGAACAATCCAATGGCAACCAGCCATTCCAGCCCTGGCTTTCGCGTCTCCCACACCAGCCATGAAAAAATCCCCAGGCACGCCACGGCCAGCAGCCCAATGAACGCCCCCTTGCTGAGTGCCAGCACCGCAAGCACGCCAAACAGAAAAGCGGCCCCGTCGCGACACAATTCGCGGAAACTTTCTTTCGTCAGAATCGCCAGCCAAACAAAAGCGACGATGGACCCGATCCCGACCGTGTTATAAATCAGCTTCACCATCGGGGCGGTGTCGAGCATGTTGGTAAAGCCAGTATTTTCGGCGATCCAACCCATGACGAAGATGATGCCGTTACCGAGAAAGAGAGTGCGGCCCAGTCGGCGATGGGCGACGGCGATGCCGATTTCGATGCCGATGGCGGCGGCGATGAGGGTTTGGTGGATGGTGGCGCAGATGCCGAAGGCGAACAAGGCGAAGTAGAGGTAGCGCCACTGGTGCGGGGCGTAGATCCATCGGAGCAGGCAGACCAGCACGAGCATCAGCCATGGCACGCCGAAGAGGGAGATGCGGTTGATGGCGACGGACTCGCTCCACATGACGCCGCCGAGGCCCAGCAGGAGACCCGCGACGATACCCGAGACGATGCAGATGGCATTTTCCCATTTACCGGTGAGGCTTTTGAGTTCCTCGATGCCCTCCATGAACATGCTGCTGCCCCTGGAGACGACGAACGCGACCAGGCCGCAGGCCAGGGCGGCTGCGGCGGACTCGCCGATTTCGACGCGCCATGCCACGTTGCCGATGGGGAGCAATTGGGTCCAGAGCCATGAATAAATAGCCCAGAAGGGATATCCGGGGGGATGGGGAATGCCCGCATAGAAAGCGCCTGTGCACAATTCGCCGGAGTCTTCCAGCGTCTGCTCCGGCGCCAGGGTCAGGAAATAGATCACCCAAACCACCAGGAAGGTGATCGCCATCGCAAACCAATCGATGTTCCGGAACAGCCGCGGCACTTTTTGCGGTGGTGCGGCAGCCAGTGGAGCCTTTGTGGCGGAGGTGACGGAGGCGGTTTGCTTCTGGTTTTTGACTGCTTTTTCCATGTAAATGCGATCAGGCTTTATCTGGCCGGCAAAAAGGAACCTACACTAGAAGTGGATTCGCTGCGGTTTGTCCAATCAAAAAGGACGTTGGACACGGGGCCGGATGTGCGGGAGATGTTGGTTGAGGAACCGGCGGCAGCAGTTTGATTGCTCGCGACGAGGCATGAGATTGGTTGGATGTGACGGCCGCCGGCGGACAGGCCGCTTTCCTGGCTGATCATGGTGAAGGCAAGAAATGCGCATGCTGCGGCGGGGGCGAGCCAGCGCAGAGCCATTGTTGCGGCCTGGAGGCGGGCGCTCTGAGCTTCGTGCCGGAATCGGCTGCAAAACGATCGCCACCACGCGCGGGGTCCGGCTGCGCGCAGCGCAGCCCTACCAGGCGTCGCGCCGAAAATGCGCCGGCTAAGACGGGCCGAGGGGCGGCGCAGCTCCCAGGATCGCAATTGCATCTCCAATACGTTCATCTCTTTCATAGCATTCTCCTTCCAGGCGGAGTCTTAATTTCTGCAAACCGTAACGGTAGCGGCCCGCCGCGGTGTTCGGCGAAATGTCGAGAAGCTCGCCGATTTCTTCAAAGGTATATTCGTGCCAGATTTTGAGCACGATGACTTCGCGCTGGTCGACTGGCAGGTCAGCCAGGCAGCGCATGGCGGCGCGTTCCGTGGCCGTTTCCGAAGCAGACTTGTCGAACCAGGACCGAGATTCCAGTTCGCGTGTGAGGCGGCGCCAAAGCGACCGGCGATAGTTGAGGGTGCGGTTCCTGAAGCTTCTGACGCAGTAATGTTCAGGATTCTGCGGCGGATCCGGGCGCTGCATGAGGACGAGAAATAATTCCTGCAGAACGTCCTCGGCCTCTCCATGGGTGAGGCCTAACGCGCGGCCATAGAGAATCAACTCCGCCGCTTTAGACTGGTACAGGTCTTCACGCCAATCGCTCACGATTTCAATGGATAGACACCAAAGGCGGGCAATTTGTATAAAACTCGGCGGTCCAGCGAGCTATTTGTCGAAATGCCCTGCGGTTGAATGCCTTTCGAACCGGGCCGGCAGAAGGCAATCCGGTTCAACCCCATCCCAGGGCACGCCCGAGGTGGAAAGTGGCAAAGGCAAGGGTCCAGGCCAGCACACCCATATACATCCATTGAAAAAGCGGCCACTTCCAGGAGTTGGTCTCGCGGCGAACAACGGCAACGGTGCTGACGCATTGCATCGCAAAGACGTAAAACACCATCAGCGTCAGGCCCGTCAGCGCGGTGTAAACCGGCTTTCCGTCCGCCCGCTTTTGTTGCCGCAGGGTTTCGACAAGCTGCGTCCCGGTGTCCTCCTTTGCGCCCACGTTGTAGACGGTGGACATGGTGCTGACGAACACTTCGCGGGCGGCAAAAGACGAGACGATGCCGATGCCCATCTTCCAGTCAAACCCCAGCGGCGCGATGAGAGGTTCGATGGCCCGGCCCATCCGGCCGGCAAAGCTGTCGCGGAGTTTCGCGCCGGATTCGGCCTTGTCGAGGTCGGCGGCGGCCGCGTTTTGTTCCTGCGGGGATTTTGAGGAGAGTTGCAGGGCGGCTCGTTGACGGGTGAATTCCTGTTCCGTTGCCGCGTTGCGGGGATAAGTGGCGAGGAACCACAGGAGGATATTGATTCCCAGGATCACTGTGCCCGCCCGCCGCAAAAAGATTTTTGACCGGTCCCACATGTGTCGCAGCACGATCCGCAGCAGCGGTCGTTTGTAGGGCGGCAGTTCCATGATGAGCATGGGAGTGTCGCCCCGAAGCAGGGTCTTCTTGAAGAGCCACGCCATGAGAAGCGCCACGATGATCCCCAGCAGATACATCGAGAGCATCGTGATGGCGGCCAGCTTGAGGAATCCAAACAGCTTGATGTCAGGAATGCACGCGGCGATCAACAGCGTGTAAACCGGCAGCCGCGCCGAGCAACTCATCAAGGGCGCCACCAGGATGGTCACCAAGCGGTCCTTGGGGGTCTCGATCGTGCGGGTGGCCATGATTCCGGGAATCGCGCACGCAAACGAGCTGAGCATCGGGATGAAACTTTTGCCATGCAGCCCGACTTTGCTCATCAGCCGGTCCATGAGAAACGCGGCTCGCGACATGTACCCGGTGTCCTCCAGGAACCCAATAAACAGAAAGAGCAGGAGAATTTGGGGCAGAAAGACAACCACCGCGCCCACGCCGGCGATGACACCGTACACCAGCAGACTGTTGAGGTCGCCGGGCGGTATCAACCTGGCCACCTGCGTTCCACCCCAGTCGACCCCCGCCTGCAAAGCCTGCATTGGCAGCCTGGCAAATGTGAAAATGCTCTGGAACATCAGGGTCATGATCAGGATGAAAACCAGTGTGCCCCAGATTTTATGCGTCAGGATGCGGTCGAGCTTGTCGCTGAAAGTTTCTCCGGGCGGGGCGAGTTCGGTTACCACCGCGTTCTGAACTTCGGCGATGCGGGCATAGCGCCATTCGATCGGAGCGCCTCTCCAGTCCACGCCCAGGGAGTCCAGCCGTGCGCGGGCTGCGACGACGGCGTCCTGGATGGCTTTTGGATAGTGGGTGGTGCTGGAGGCCAGCGCCTTTTCATTGCTCAGCAGGAGCAGCGCCTCGGCAGTGGCCTGGGCCCGGCGCTCCTCGTAAGTTTGAGCCAGGAGATCCGCCAGCGTGCTCGCCTCAACCTGGAACGGTCCGGGCGGCTGGCAGAAAAGGCCTGGATTCGGCGCGGGCGGATTTTGGAGCATCTCCAGGATACGGGCGCGCAATTGCGGCACGCCTTGCCCAGTGCTGGCCATCACGGGCAGCGCCGGCACGCCCAGGAGTTGGGAGAGCCTGAATACGTCGATGGAATGCCCGCTGGATTCCGCGACGTCCATCATGTTGAGCGCAAGCAGGACGGGGTGCCCCAGCTCGATTACTTGCGTCGCGTAGTAAAGATTGCGCTGAAGGTTCGACGCGTCCACGACCACCACGATCAAATCCGGCTGCGGCAGTTCGGGCAGGCGATTCAAAAGCACGTCGCGCGAGATTTGCTCGTCGAGAGATTGGGGGCTCAGGCTGTACGTTCCGGGGAGATCCAGGACTCGGATGTCGGCGCCGGGCGGGGCTCCGTGGAGTTTGCCTTCCTTGCGTTCGACGGTGACGCCGGCGTAATTGCCGACCTTGGCGCGGAGGCCAGTCAGGGCATTGAAGAGGGTGGTTTTGCCGCAATTCGGATTGCCGGTCAGGACAACGTAGGGCTTCCGGGAACTCTTGCGGGGAGATGCTTTTTCGCCCAATGCGGCTGGGGGATTCATTCGGCGGTCACATCAGGTATTTGGCAGGACCAGGATTTGTTCGGCTTCGCTTTTGCGCAACGTGAGGTGATACCCGCGGACTTTGATTTCGACCGGGTCGCCCATGGGTGCGAAGCGGACCAGTTCAACGGCTGTGCCGACGAGGAGTCCCATTTCCATGAGGCGGGCGCGGCTGCCCTGGGGGACATGGATTTCGGTGACGGTGGCTTTGGTGCCGGCGGTGACGGAGGTCAGCGGCTGCGGAACGGCGGGCATGGCTCAAGCCGCCTGGTGTTGGACGGGCAGGGGTTCGACGAGGATGGAGTCGGCGAGCCGTTTGCTGATACCGAGGCGCGCGTTGCAGACCTGGCAGATCAGGTTGGAGTGCCGGCTGAGCAACTTGATCCTTTGCTTTTCGCAAAAGCCCATTTCGCGCAAGCGCTCCCGAATTTCGGGCGAAGCGGGCAATTCCTTGATGCAAACGACCACTCCTGCCTGCACTCGGCTGAGGGGACAAACGAGCGGCCCGGCGCATTTGCCCTCGAGGACGACATAGGATGGCGTTCGTTTGTTCACTGGTGGGCAAAATAGGCCAAGTTGAACAGGCATGCAAGCGTCCTCTTTGTGAGTGAAGACCCCAGTTTCACCAGTGTCGCAGCACGGGGACGGTTATTCCGGGCAAGGGCACGCTGTCTTCGAATGTTTGGAAACGCGCTATTTTGAACTTCTCAGGCCCGGTGTCCTTGAGCACTCTGTGCGGCGAGAACGCAGGCTGCCAGCCTGCCGTGCCGCACAGTGCCAGCCTGCGTTTCGGAACCTATGTATCGAGACAAAAAAATTGTAGTGGTAATGCCCGCCTACAATGCCGCCAAAACATTGCGTCAAACCTATGTCGAAATCCGCGAGCAGCAAATTGTGGATCAGATCATCCTGGTGGACGACAAGAGCACGGACGACACGGTGTCGCTGGCGCGCAGTTTGCCGGGGATTGCCGTGCATGTTCATGATGTGAACAAGGGTTACGGCGGGAACCAGAAGACCTGCTATCGCCTGGCGTTGGAAGCCGGGGCGGATGTGGTTGTGATGATTCACCCGGATTATCAGTACACACCCAAACTGTTGCCGGCCATGGTTTCGATCATCGCGAATGGGTTGCATCCATGCGTGCTGGGGAGCCGAATTCTGGGCGGTTACGCGTTGAAGGGCGGGATGCCGGTTTGGAAGTATGTGGCGAATCGGTCCCTGACGTTCATGGAAAACGTTCTGCTGGGCGGGAAACTCTCTGAGTATCACACGGGGTATCGGGCATTTTCACGCGACATTCTCGAACGGGTGCTTTGGATGCAGAACTCCGATGATTTCGTTTTTGACAACCAGATGCTGGCGCAGATTTTATGGCATGGGTTTACCATTGCCGAAGTGAGTTGCCCGACGCTTTATTTCCGCGAAGCTTCCTCCATTAATCTGCCGCGCAGCATTCGCTACGGAATCGGTTGTCTCAGGACGGCTGCGACGTACAGGCTGGCAAAAACCGGTTTGGTTCGCTCCAAACTCTTCCCGGTGCCTGCCGGGCAAACCCTGGCGCAGCCAAGCCGGGTTCGGAGATAGGCTGTTACGGCACCTTGTTCAGGCGGGTGGTCAGCCGGGACTTCTTTCGATCGGCTGTGGCCTTGTGGACGATCCCCGTTTTGGCTGCTTTATCGAAAGCCGAAATCACTTCTTTCAGCGCTGTGGCTGCGTCGGCTTTCTTTCCCGCGCTGATCAGTGTGATGTATTTCCGTTCGAGAGAATGGAGGTGTGACTTGATGGCTTTGTTGTGCAGGCGCCGGCGGGCAGTGCTCCGCATGCGGCGTTCGGCTGACTTCGTATTCGGCATATTTGAGTTATCCGGTTCTATCCCGGGCCGGAAACGGTAACCAAACAGCCGTTGTTGTCAACGGTGAACCGAAACGCGGTGAACCGAAGCGCGGAAGCATGGGCCGAAAAGCCGGATACCACGGGCGGGGGCTTAATGACGCTTCTTTGACCCAGGTTGGCGCAAAGACCCGATCATTCACGGGGAGTGTCGCTCCTGAGACCCATCCTCCATTGGCACCTCCCTTGCTGGTGACGCTCTCTGATTAATAGTACAGTTCAATCAATATTCTTTGCGTCTGAAACCGAATATTTTCAAAAACCGTATGCGGTGTCTGAGTTTCTGATTTCTCGTGAACAATAAAAACTCGCCTTTGGTCTCGACGGGCGTACTATCAGCGATCGATTTAATGGCAGCGCCAAAGATTTCAACAAAGCGGATTCTGGTGGTGGACGATGAACCCTTCGTGTGCGACGCCGTCCGCATGATGCTTGTCTTTGACGGCCACCAGGTGCAAACAGTGAATAGCGGCAAAGACGCTTTGTCTGTTTTCGAAAAAGGCAAATACGACCTGATCATCACGGATTTTTCCATGCCCGAAATGAAAGGCGACGAACTGGCGGCCGCGATCAAGTCTCGCGATCCGGGTCAGCCGGTTGTCATGATTACGGCGTATGCGGAGATGCTGCAGGCAGCGGGCAACCCGCTTCCTGGCGTCGATTTTGTCATCAGCAAGCCGTTTCTTTTGGAGAACTTGCGCGAAGCCATTGTGAAAGTTCTCCGCCCCGCGAGCGTTTGATCCAGCCCCGACCGGGTGGATTTCCTTTGCCTTTCCACTGCGCCCAATTTTGCCTCCGGTGCGCAAGGGTGCGTCGGGGGCGCCGATCCGTACTTGCCCCGGTGCCGGTTAAGTAGTTCCCTCGATTGCGGCGGAAGGGGTTGGGCTGCATAATTCCCGGAGCAGAAACAATCCAGGATGAATGCGCAATCCTCCGCTCTGAAGCCCGCCGGCACCGGCGCCGCGGGGCGTGTCAGACCTGCAGCGCTGCCGGACACGGATTTTGTGGAGCAGGCTCGCCAATGGGTGACGCTGATTCTGCTGACCAGCCTCACCTACCTGTTGCTCAGCCGATTTGTCCTCCAGGTGGTCCAGGTGCAAGGCCAGAGCATGACGCCCACTCTGCAGGATGCTCAACGCTATTTGCTGAATCGCTGGGTCTATTACCTGCATCCTCCAATCCGCGGAGATGTGGTCGTGCTCCGGGATCCATCAGACGGGGAGTATGCCGTGAAAAGGGTCGTGGCCTTGTCCGGCGACGCCGTGTACCTCAAACACGGCCGCATCTATGTCAACGGACGTCAACTGAAAGAACCTTACCTGGCCCCAAGGATGCCGACGTATACGGACTCGAAGGTGGACGAAGAACTCATCCTGTGCGGACGGGAACAGTACTTCGTGCTGGGGGACAACAGGAACAACAGCTACGACAGCCGTGTGTACGGTCCCATTCACCGCCGCAACATCGTCGGGGCACTTATCCATTAAGGTTCCCGAACCCTCACCCCGGCCCTCTCCCATCCGATGGGAGAGGGAGAACGGATGGACGCGTTGGTTGTAAACCATAGTGCAATTCCATCCAAATCGTGGGACGCTCTTCCCTCTCCCGTCGGACGGGAGAGGGTCAGGGTGAGGGTTTCTTTCAGCCTTTTACTGCGGTCTTTAGCGGCATTTTTGGAGACGGCTCAGAGCTTTACCATCTCGCGTTTGCGCCGGACAAACCGGCACCAATGGGTGTATCCGGCCTTGCGCGCCTGCCCGACGGCAACTTCAAATTGCATCCCCACATCCTGCGGCGCGTGCGCGTCGGAGCCGAACGTGATTGGCACGCCCTTTTGATGCGCCAGTTTGAGCAGGGGTTCTCCAGGGTAGATTTCCCGGCACTCCTGCCGAAGCCCCGCGGTATTCAACTCGATGGCACAGCCGTGTTTGACGGCGCGATCCAGGAATTGTTCGTAAAGCGGCGTGCAATCGCGATCAGGCCGTTTGCCGAATTTTTTGGGGAGATCGGCGTGGCCGATAATATCGAAGAAACCCGTCTGCGCCGCCTCGGACAGCCGCTCAAAATAGGCGGACCACACATCCCACACGTCGCGTTGGTTCCATTCCGACAGCCGCCGGGGATCATCGATCGCCCAGGATTCAGAGACGTAGTGGACCGAGCCGATGAAATAATCCCACGGATGCATCGTCGCGAGTTTGCGGATCCAATTCTCGTGTCCGGGGAGATAGTCCACCTCGAGAGCCAGGCGAATGGTGAGTTTTGGGAAAGCCTGCTGCGCCTTGCGCACGCTTGCGACGTACTCATCCACCTGATCAAAGCGCATTCGCCAATCATCGAAATCGTCGCGGATCATCGGGGAGTGGTCGGAGAAGCCGATTTCGTCCAGGCCTATGGCTGCCGCGCGGGCGGCGTATTGGGTGGGGTCACCCGTGGCGTGACGGCACAACGGGGTGTGCATGTGATAATCTGCGGGTAGTCCCATGCGGCGGAGTGTCCTTGGTCGCGCTCCCGGTGTCGAATCAATAGTGAGGAAGGCGGTTGACACTGGATTGCTGTTTCCCTAATTTTCGCTGGCAAAGACAGCGTGCTTTGCCCCGAATGAATCATTCGGGGATTTTTATTGCCGCGCAACGAAACCGGCGCGCCTGACAATGACAACAACGGTTCACTGAGAACTCATGTCCAACACAATCCTGGTGGGCGCCCAATGGGGCGATGAAGGCAAAGGCAAAGTCATTGACGTTCTGACCGAACAGGCGGACGTCGTTGTCCGCACGCAGGGAGGCAATAACGCGGGCCACACCGTCTTCATCGGCAAACAGAAATACGTGCTCCACCTGGTTCCCTCCGGAATCCTGCGGCGAAACAAATTGTGCGTGATCGGCAACGGTGTCGTAGTGGACCCCGTCGGCCTGGTCGAGGAGATCAGGGGATTGAAAAAAATCGGAGTCAAAATTGATTCCAATCTTTGCCTGAGCGAAACGGCTCATGTGGTGTTCCCATACCATCGCGAGATCGACGCTCAACGGGAATCGCTTCAGGGCAAGAACAAGATCGGCACGACCAAGCGTGGCATCGGCCCGGCGTATGGAGACAAGGCCGCCCGAACAGGGTTGCGGGTGATCGACCTTGTCAATCCGAACCGCCTGAAGACGCTGCTCGCTTTGAGGATCCGGGAGAACAATGAGGTGCTGGCTGCATTTGGGGCCAAACCGCTGTCCTTCACCAAGGTTTTTAATGATTACCGGGAAGCCGGGGCTTACCTGAAACCTTTTGTTGCCAATACGGTGATTCTCCTGGACGACGCCATTCGGCGCGGCAAGAACATCTTGTTCGAGGGCGCGCAAGGCACGTTTCTGGACATTGACCACGGCACTTACCCCTTCGTCACATCGTCGAACACGACGGCGGGGGGGGCATGCACCGGGTCGGGCGTCGCCCCGCATCGCATGGATCATGTCGTGGGAGTGATGAAAGCCTATACCACACGGGTCGGCGAAGGGCCTTTGCCAACCGAAAATGCCGAAGTGGCGGACATGCTGCACGGCATGGGGCGCGAATTTGGCGCAACGACCGGCCGCGCGCGCCGGTGCGGATGGTTCGATTCCGTTGCCACGCGGCATGCGACCATGGTCAATGGCATCGACGAACTGGCGATCACCAATGTCGACGGCCTGGATACGGTGGAGACACTCAAGGTCTGCGTGGCGTATCGGGATGGCAAGCGGCTGTACGATTACGTCCCCAATGACATTGACGTGCTGTCCCGGTGTGTGCCTGTTTACGTGGAGTTTCCCGGATGGCGGGTTCCCACTCACAAGGCGCGGTCCTGGAAGGCGCTTCCCGCCAGGGCGCGATCCTATTTAAAGGCCCTGGCCTCCCTGAGCGGCGCCCGGATCAGCATTGCCTCTGTCGGGCCTGGGCGGGAGCAAACTATTTTTATTTAATCGAAAATGGCGGTGGGTGAAGCGCATCATGGGCAATCACCGGCATTCGATTATCGGCAATGAGCGCAGCAGCGGTTCATCTCAGCAAGGACGCCAGGGCTAATTTGCCACGGCATATCGCCATCATCATGGACGGCAACGGGCGCTGGGCCCGCGAACGCCATCTCCCGCGCATCGAAGGACACCGGATGGGGGCCGAATCGGCGCGCCTCATCATTCGGACGGCCGGCGAAATCGGCATTCGGTACCTGACGCTCTACGCTTTCTCCGTCGAGAACTGGAATCGCCCCAAGGACGAAGTGGACGCTCTGATGAAGTACCTTGTCCATTATCTGAAGACGGAAACTCCCGAGCTCAACCGGAACAACGTCAAACTCGAAGTTATCGGCCAAATCTACCGCCTGCCCGACACAGTTCAGGACCATCTTGAGAAGTCCATCACAACGCTGTCCAAAAACAATGGTTTGACCCTGATCATGGCGTTGAGCTATGGAGGCCGG
>DASRKU010000338.1:0-2648 GCA_035648815.1 Verrucomicrobiia bacterium
GCCGTGAGCTGTTCCCGCGGAATTCCTGTTTCCGGTTCCTTCGCCGGTTCCGGGCCGCCGTGATAGCGGCGCTGTGTCTCAACCTCGGCCGTGACGGAAGGGGATGACTCATCGCGCGATTGGGCGAGTTCCTTTTCCAGAATATCCCGGCGGTCGGCGGCAATGGCGTCCGCTTCCTCGCGGGTCACACCGTGGAGTTGCAGCAGGTGATCGAGGTATCCTTCCCGGACCGATTTGCGCCTGGCAATCGCCTCGTACAACAGAGGCTGCGTAAAGCCCGGTTCATCACTTTCGTTATGACCCAGCCGTCGATAACCGTACATGCTGATCACCACATCCCGGCGGAACTCGAGTCGAAAATCCATCGCCAGCCGAACCACCTGCGCGACGGCTTCGGGATCCTCCCCGTTCACATGAAAAATCGGGGACTGGAGCATTTTGGCGACGTCGGTGGCATATTGACTGGAACGGGCTTGCTCAGGGCCGGTCGTGAATCCCAACTGATTATTGACAACGACATGCAAGGCGCCGCCGACGGCATACGCGGGAAGCTGGCTGAGATTCAGGGTTTCCTGGACAATGCCCTCGCCGGCAAATGCCGCATCGCCGTGAATCAGGATGGCCATGCTGCGGGGCGGATTGTTGGGCGCGCTGACGTCCTGGCGAGCCCGGACTCTTCCCAGGGCCACCGGATTCACAAATTCGAGGTGACTGGGATTGAAGCAGAGTGAAAGGTGCAGCTTTGAGCCGGAAGCGGTCGTCCAATCGGTGCTGTGGCCCAGGTGATATTTGACATCGCCCCTGCCGGAGCGGGCGCTCTTTGTGGCTTCGGCAAATTCGCGGAAGATCTGCCGGGCGCTTTTGCCCATGATATTTGCCAGCACATTGAGGCGTCCCCGATGCGCCATTCCGAAGACAATTTCCCGGAGCCCCTGCCGGGCGGCATTCTCGATCGCCAGGTCCAGCAGCGGAACCAGGCTTTCCGAACCTTCCAGGGAAAAACTTTTCGCCCCGACAAATTTCTTCCGGATGAATTCCTCGAAGCTGACGGCGTCGGTCAGGCGGGTGAAAATGCGCAATTGTTCTTCGCGAGTCAGGGGGAGCCGATTCTCGGTGCTCTCCATCCGGCGCTGCAGCCATCGCCTGACGCTCAGGTCGTCGATGTGCATGTATTGCACCCCGATAGAGCGGCAGTACGTCGCGCGAAGGCGTTCGAGCAACGTCCCAAGCGTCAGCGGGCCGTCGTACTGGAAGGTTTCACTATGGACGGGCAGGTCCATGTCCGCTTCGGTGAAGCCGAAGAATTCCGGTTGGAGCTCCGGCGGGGCCGGCTGAGGCCTGCCGAGAGGATCTACGCGCGCGATCCTGTGCCCGCGGACGCGGTACAGCCGTATCAGCAGGTAAATCCGATCCTGCAATGCCGCGGTATTCTTTTCCGCCGCGGGCCATCGGGCTCCGGCTCCGGGTTCGGCAGGAGGATTGAACAGGCTGGCCGGACGGAATGAAGGGCCGAAATGCGGCTTGGGAAATCTCAGTTCACCCGTTGCGATCCCCGCAAAACAGCTCCGCCACGATTCGGAGACAGAATCGGGATTTTGCAGGTACTCTTCATACAGCCGCTCGACATATCCAAGATTCGCCGGGTTTGGAAAGGCGCTGTCTTCATTCGGACCCGGCGGGTTGTTGTTGATCGCAATGCCGCTGTTTGCTCGAATTTTCTGCTGCGTTCCTGCCTCCATTTGCATCCTCCCGTGTCTCACCAGTCGGGCGCTACCTGGTCTTTACCTGGATCGTGGAGATCACCTGTCGCACTCCCTCGGTCTCCATCGCCAGCAACATGGCTTTGCCAATTTTTTCGGCCGAAGAGGTCGTCCCGGACAACGTCACAATCCCGTCGGTTGTGTTGACCGAGATGTCCAACGCCGAAAGATCCGGGTCGCGCAAAAGCCTGGCTTTGATGGCAGCGGTGATGCGCGAATCGGCAGTGGCATTGGAAATCGCGGTGCCTGCCTCCTGGGCCTTCTGGCGAATGACGCGGCCGGTGCGGGCGATTTCGTTGCTGATATCGCCCCCGCTCAAATGGAATGAACGCAGTTTATCCTGGATTGTGTCCCGCGCATTCCTGGCGGCGGACTCGAGCTGTCCACCGGCGTTGCTCATGGAAGGTTTGGCGCCGCGGTTTCCCTGGTAATACCAGACAACGGCCGCGCCGATGAGAATCCCCACGATGAGCACCAGAAGAAACCTCATAATAGATGGTTCTAACTTAACGGCGAGCCGATGGGAGTCAACCGGGATTTCGAGGCTGCTAAAATCCAACCCGCTTCACGCGCACAGCGCGGATGAACAGATCATCGCCGCCATTGAAAAAACGGGAATCCGCCCCGCCATTCTGACGTCCCGCAAACCTGGCATCGTTTACCCGAAACCGCGCCGTCTGCCATCGCTGTGTGTTGGTGCGGCGAAGCGGATACCACGTCCAGCCCTTGTCCGGATCGTATAAAAGGAAAAAGGGGTCGGGACCGACCCCTTTTCAGGCGTTTACGAAGAGGTCAAGCAGGTGATTCAGGCCATGGCAGGCACACCGCAGTTGGTGGCGAAAATCCTTTACGGTAGCGGCTTGAGATTGATGGAGGGTCTTCGCCTGC
>DASRKU010000339.1:0-2921 GCA_035648815.1 Verrucomicrobiia bacterium
GCTGATCACTACGACCTCATGTTTTGCCAGGGGCTCGAGTTGCGCGAGTTTGGAGGCCTTGGCGTTCGGCCCGGGCGGTTGACTGCAGATCACCAGCCTCGCATCGGCTCTCGGATGCTCGTCGATGAGTTTCTGGACGAGTTCGCAGGCCGGGTCGCTGGGGTCGGCTACGCCGAACAGGAACTGGATTCCCGCCGGATAATCCTGCGCCAGCCAGCTTCGCAGGCATTTTTCGGTCGATGCATCGCATCCTTTGAGTGTCTTAAGGCAGGTGACCGGCGGAGCTGTTGAACTACTGGCCACTGGCTGATGCAAGGGGAAGCGGACGGCGGCGATCCATTGCCAAAGCAACAGGGCCACGCTCAAAGAGGCCAATACACCCAAAATGAGGCTGAAAAGCACCTCAGGTTGTTAAACGGAATGCCAATTCTTTCCTAGACAAATCTGCACATCCCAAGCGTCATAGAGACGGAAAGATGGCCGCTGACATCGAACTTCAAAGCTTGTACGACGCTCATGCCCAGGCTTTATTTGCATTCCTGTTGAATTTCACTCGTGACGAACAAGACACTTACGATCTGCTGCAAGACTTGTTTATCAAGCTGGCCCGACACCCTCATTTGCTCGAAACCGTGCAGAACCCGCGGGCTTACCTGATCCGTCTGGCCCACAATGCCGCGGTGGACCTGATCCGCCGGCGGGGGGCGCGCCACGAAACACCTGCCGAGGCGGACGAACAAAGCATCGCGGTCTTTGCGCCATCCCTGGATCCCGACGAGGCCACCCTCCGGGCCGCGCTCGAACAGGGCATGTCCGAGCTGCCGCCCGCCCAGCGCGCGGTGGTGCACCTGAAACTTTGGGAGGGCCTGACCTTCGAAGAAATCGCCGACACGCTGGAAATCCCGGTCAACACGGCCGCCAGCCGCTATCGATACGGGCTAGACAAATTGCGGGACCGCTTGCGTCCTCTTTACGACGAGATTCAATGATTATGGACGACTTTGAAAAAAAATTGTGTCAGCAGCCGCTCCGCCCGATTCCGGCAGAGTGGCGCTCCAGGATTCTCGCGCGGGCTGCCGAAAAAGCACGACCTCGGTCTGTGGGATTCGACTCTCGGCAGTCCTGGATTTCGAGCTTCCTCTGGCCTTACCCCCGAGCCTGGGAAGCGCTGGCGGCTATCTGGATTGCGCTCCTGACCATTCACCTTTCGCTGGCGGATAGGTCGAGCAGCCAGGTGCGTCAGGACGATTCGCAATCACCACAGGTTGCCCAGGTCCTGAAAGAACAACGGCGACTCATGGCTGAACTCATCGGCCAGTCATCCATCCCCGATGCCGAGCCGGCAAAACCGACGTTAGTGCGGCCCCAAAGCCGCCGAACACAGCAACAATTGATTGCCTGACAATCAGCCTATATGAATCAAGAACCGTCAAAACCGACGTCCTCATGGAGACGTCGCATCCTGCGCGGTGCGCCCTTTGTCCTGGTGTGCATCATCACGCTGGTAGCTGTTTTTTATGCCGAAGAAGACCTGCGCGGCAAGTGGGCGTGGGAGAAGGCCAAAAAGGAAATCGAGTCAACTGGAGAACGTCTGGATATCGCCAGCGTGATTCCTCCTCCAGTGCCCGACGATCAGAACTTCGCAATGACGCCACTTCTCCGCCCTATTATGGAATTTGTGCGGGGCTCAAATGGGTTGCGACGGCTCGATACCAATGCTTTGGCGCATGTGCAGGCGATCGTGTATGATTTGCAGCTCAGAGGGCGCAATCAGGATATCTCAGTTGGCGGGAACCTGGACAAAGGCACCTTCTTAGACCTGGAACAAGCACGCGCCTTCTATAGCGGCAACACCAATTACCCGCAGCCTGCAACCCCGGGCACGGCGGCAGCGGACATCCTGGTGGCGCTCGGAAAATTCGACGCGGATTTCGAACAGCTACAGGAGGCGGCTCGGACCCGTCCACTGTCTCGCTTTCCAATCGAATACACATACGAACATCCGTTTGGGATCCTCTTGCCACACCTCGCAACCGTTAAGAAATTGTGCAGCGTTCTCGGATTGCGCGCCGTCGCTAGGCTGGACGCAGGGAACATCGACGGGGCCTTCTCGGATTTGAAACTGGGCCTGCGACTGTCCGACTCCATTCGGGACGAACCGCTTTTGATCGACGACCTGGTCCGAATTGCCTCGCTGATGATCGACTTGCAAACGTTGCGTGAAGGCCTGGCGCGCCACTCATGGAGCGATGATCAATTGCGCCAAATCGAGAATTACCTGGGCTCAATCGATTTGCTCGCAGAAGGCAAGAAGGCCATGCGCGGGGACCGCGATTTCTGTATCCAAACGCTGGATTACTACCGCCGCGCAGGCTGGAAAGCGCGCCCAGACGAGCTTTTCGAGTCCGGGGGCTCGTCTCCCTTGATTAGTTTTTTGCCCGCCGGCTGGTATTACCAGAACATGCGCACGCTCGCGTGGTTGCATCAACGCTTCACTCTTGCTGTCGACCCGGAGCAACACCGTGTTCACCCTGAAACAACCGAAAGCGGTGACCAATACCTGAAGCAAATGTCCGTCACACCCTACAATTTCTTTTCAAAGATCCTGCTCCCAGCCTCGAGCGGTTTCACGCGAAAAAACTCCCATGCCCAATCTTTCGCCGATTCCGCCCGCGTGGCTTGCGCACTGGAACGCTATCGCATTGCGAACGGACGTCTGCCCGACACATTGGCCCCGCTCGCTCCGAAATTCATAGACAGAATTCCCACAGACGTCATTGATGGCCAGCCGTGGCGATACCACACCCTGGCAGCGGGCGGTTACGTCGTGTATTCGATTGGTTGGAACCAAAAAGATGACGGTGGGGTTCCTGGACTCAGGGAATATTCAACCTCTGTGGATATTGCGCAAGGCGATTGGG
>DASRKU010000340.1:0-6116 GCA_035648815.1 Verrucomicrobiia bacterium
GAAATTTTGTAACGCGGCAATGTCGCCCGGAAACTTTGGGCGCTCTCGGGTTCTGATTTGGATTTTCCATGCTGCTGGAGAGCCGCGCGCAGCCGGCCCTGGGTATTATTCGAATAGAAAGGATTGCTCCAATGAAATCCGCTGTCCCGGACCGATCCTTTGTAAGCCCCGAACAGGATCAGCACCCTGGCTTCGTTTGGTTGCAGCGTGAAGAAGCCGGTGGCCAGCACGATGCCGGTGATTTCCGAGAGTATGGAAAAAACAAACAGCGGCCAAAAAGGATGGTTTTGGGCGCGAATACCCTCCGTGATCGAATAAATGAACAGAGCAATGCTCCCCAACAACACAACAATGATGAGCGCCAGCATCGTCGATCCTTTCAAAGTTCCAACCGTCTTTTCCTGATGAGAGTTTATCGAGTTCATAATTGTGCTTTCCTGACGCTGATGCGCAGCGATAGCTAAGTGATATCATAATGCAATCGCGTCGTCAATAAACCAATCTCGTTAGTTATGAGGGGCATGGGAACAATGGGTGAAAAACTTGGATTCTGCGGGTTAGGCTTCCTGGTGTGCTGTAACAGAAACCCTCACCCCGGCCCTCTCCCATCGGATGGGAGAGGGTGTCCGACTTGTCCGACTGGAGTTTCCGCCGGCACTTTGGCCATGTGGTATTCGCGGGCGAGCTCGTCGAGAAGAACGGTGATGACGCTCTGGAGGGTTCTCTGGTCGCGCCGGAGCCACCATACCATGACCGGGGCGGACAGCAGCAGCAACCAGGACCACGGACGCCAGGAATTTCCCATTCCAATCACAAGCAGTTCTATTCCCAAAATTGCCCAGAACAGGATCTGCGCTGCCAGGGACCATCGTGAACGAAGCCTGCAGCGAATCATCTGCCGGTCCTGGCTGTAATCTTCGGCTACCGTTGTCAGTTGCAAACGGGACCAGCGGCTCCCATATATTTCCAGGTCATACTCGCTCCAACCGATATCCGATCGCCGTGACCAGCCTTCGCTGTCCAGTCGCTGGGCGATTGCGGTGATGAACGCCAGCCGTTCCAGGCGCTTTTCGGACCAATACTGAACCTGTCCCAGCTTTTCGCTTGAGGCTCGCAGCGCGACGGAATCCAGTGATTGACGCTCGCCGACGGGGGAAGTGCGAAACGCCAATCGGCCCCGGTGTCGCGCCCAGCCGCGCACGATGGGCTGGAGGAAAAAAAGCAGTCCGACCAGGGGTCGCGACCACCACCTGGTCTTGTTTCGCGGCAGCGCGGCCTGGACGGCGGCTCCCGCGCAGACGCCGATCGGCAGGAGCAGGCTCGCGAAGGCGAGCGGGAACAGCGCAGGAAATACCACCGTCAATACCCACAGCGGCAGCAGAACAAAGGCATAATACCCCAGCGTCGTGCACAGCATCAGCGTCGAGGCTGGTTCCGAAGTGTACAGTTTCTGAAAATCCGCGCTCCCGAACAGCCCGTGGTAAATCACGGGCGACTGGATATCCAGGCCCAGCTTTGAAGGACCATAAATGCGCCCGCGCCAGATACTGTCGCCGAACGCGTTGAAATTTTCCGGGTGTTTCTGGACCAGCATCGACTCCGCTTCGCCATATCCCCGCTGCTGTTTCAAGTACTCGGAAACCGTGGAGCGGCGGTAATGCCACACCAGCGCCGAAGGGCTGAATCCGATCTGATACCCGCACTGCTGCAACCTCCAGCAGAGGTCGACATCATCTCCCGCTTTGCGGAACGTGGGATCAAACCCGCCGATTTCCTGCAGCACGGATTTATAAAACGCCATGTTGCAGCCCGGGATATGCTCCGCCCTGCGATCCGTCAGCATAACGTGCATCGGGCCGCCCGGTGAAACCATCACGGCCGAGGCCACGTAGGAATCTTCCGGGGGCAGCAAATTGGGACCGCCGATCCCGGCAAAGCTGCCGTCGAGGAGATCGCCGACCAGGTAATAAAGCCAATCTTCATCGGCCCGGCAGTCGGCGTCTGTGAACGCGATCACTTCGCCCGATGCGGCCGCGATGCCGGTATTTCGAGCCGCGGAAAGGCCGAAGTTTCGTTCATGCCGGATGGAAATGAACTTGTTGGCGCTCTCGCCGGCCTCGCCATACCGGTTGCGAATTTCTCCTGCAATTTGCGAGGTGCGGTCGGTGGAGCCATCATCCACCAGGATGACTTCGTAATCCGGATAGTTCAATCGCCTGAGCGAATCCAGGCACGCCAGGAGGGTGCGTTCGGCATTGTAGCTTGCGACGACCACCGAGACTTTCGGGCAGCGCGGCAGCGGGAAATAGGGCGCGGCGTGGAACATTTTTCGGACGACGCCAAAAGATTCTTTCGTGCGCCGATCGGCGGTGACGAGTCCCATCTGCCAGTCATCAACGAGCCGTCCTCCGCGAAACCATTCATCGGTATAGGTAAAGACCACCGTCCCGGCCAAACCGCCGCGGAAAGCGTTTTCGATCTGCCAGGCCAGCGCTTCGCATTTGCGCGCTTCACCCTCGCGAAGCGAATCGATGCCGAATTCGCCGAGGATCAACGGCCTGGAATCCGCGATGAGTTGCAGGCGCGAGAGATAATTCCGATACGGCCGTTGGTCGTGGAGGTAAACGTTGAAACAAATGAAATCCGGAGTTTGCGGCTGCAGGAATTCCGTGGGTGGAAAATTCGTGAACGTGCAGAGGCAGCCCGGATCGGCGTTGCGCGCCTCGGTGATGAGGTCATCGACGAGACGGGCGACGATCTTGGTCCCGGCCCACCGAACGATATCGGGAGGAAATTCATTGGCGACGCTGTAGGCGAAGACGGCTGGGTGATTGGCACAGGCTTGCACCGCGGTGCGAACAGCCCGCCGCGCTTCGGATCGCCGGCGCTCGGAATCGAAGCACAGATGCTTGTTCCAGGGGATATCGATCAGGACTTTGAGATTCCACTCCGCGGCAGCATCCAGGAACCGGCGTGGGGGAACGTGATAGACCCGCAACACATTGGCGCCCAGCTCGCGGATTTGGGCCAGGTCGGCCCGTGTTTGTTCCGGGGAAGCGAAGAAAAGGCCCTGCGCGCCGGGGGCCAGGGGCCCGTACGCGATGCCTTTGACGTAAAATTTATGCTCCCCCAGCCGGAAAAACTTTCCGTCGACAACAACGCGAGTGCGGGGAGAGACCTCAGATGCCATGGGAGTTAGACGGCGCTGCCGCGATAATTAGTCATTCGTGTCGGGAATACCAGACGGGCGCGATCGAGGGAAGTGGGAAATGGAGGGAGGTCGAAAGGCGAAGTGCGAAGGACGAGCCAGGAGTGGGGACGGCTCGTCCCCACTTCTTTGCCGCTCGACCCTCGGCTCTCGACCAGCAGTTTTGTGCTTGCGTGCGGCGGGTTGGGCACGATTGTCTGTTGAGGTAATGAAAACGTTGCCTCACACACGATCGTGCTTCGTTTGCGGTGAATCCAATCCTGTCGGCCTCAAGCTGCGGTTTGAGACCGACGGCCGGATCGTTCAATCGCGGTTCATCGCGTGCCCGGAACACGTGGGCTTCAAGCGATACGTGCATGGAGGGATCATTGCCACACTGCTGGACGAAATCATGGTCTGGGTGTGCGTCGTGAGGACCGGACGGTTTGCATTCTGCGGCGAACTCAATGTCCGCTTCACTTCTCCGTTGAAACCTGGCGAGGAAGCCATCCTTACGGGGGAACTCGATGGCAATCGGCGTGGAAAAATCTTCGATGCCAAGGCGCAATTGCGGGACCTGTCCGGGAAAGTGTTTGCCAGCGCCACGGGAAAGTACGTGCCCATGAAAGAATCCGATCTGGAGGGCTTGCCGATTGATTTGGTGGGCGACCCGAAGCCGTTGCACAATCCAGCCTCGTGGCGTTCGAACGTTGTGTAAAAGACGCCCCATGTTGCGCCGCTGACGGCGCACAGCGCCGTCACTACCTTCCGTGACTGCGTCTCGTCAGAGCGCAGCTGATTTTTCCGGCACAATGAGGGGAATAGACCAGCCGCGTTCTCACGAAACGCGGCCACATTGCCGAAGGACCTGGCTGGCAGCCTTATTTTACCTGCCAATCAATTCCGAGGCGTTCGAGGGTGGTGCCTTCATCCCGGCTGAGTGTGGAAACCGACTTGTTATAATTGTCCAGGGCGAGGATTTCGTTTCCGCGAGCGGCGGTTAAATCACGTTGCATCTGCAGGACTGTGTAAACGGTGCTCTTGCCGTTCTGGAGCTTGGTTTGCTCCGCGTTTAAGGCGGCCTCGGCATACTGCCGAGCGGAGCGCGTCGCGAGGACCTGCTCGTAATCGGCCTGCATCGTCCCGATGTCGTTATCGATGCTGATCATGACGTTCTGCTCCGCCTGTTTTAGCTGCAGGATGGTTTGTTCAACAGTGGCTTTTTGGGATTTATAGGCGTTGCGGGCCGTGGTATTTGCCAGCGGGATGCTGATCTTGGCGCCGTAAGTGTAGGTGCGGTGGTTCAGTTGCTGGACGTTGTACAGGGCATCGCCGAATTCCCTTCCCGCCCCGTTGTATCCGTAGGTCCCAAACACATCCAACTCCGGAAAGAGCTGGTTGCGGTTGTACTTCAAAACAATTCCCTGCTGTTCCACATTGAGCTTGGATTGAAGAAGATCGGGGCGTTGCGACAATCCTTTGCTCCAGCTTTCCTGCCGGTTAAACAGATAGTGCGTATCGGTGAGTTTGCCGCTGGGCACCAGCACAAGATCCGCCCATTGTGCAAAATTGTCAGTGATCAGCGCCTTGACCACCCGTTCCTGGGTGCCGAGCTGGCTTTGGGCGGCGAGCACAGCGGCGCGACTCTGGGCGGCCTGGGCTTCGGCCGATTCCAGGTCCAGGGGAGCAAGGGCGCCCACTTCCAGCCTCTTCCGATTTTCGGCCACGAGCCTCGCGGCCAGCTCCACCGCGTTTTGCTGCACCACAACATTTTCGCGGGAATAAATCAGGTCAAAATACGCCTGCTCCAATAGCGTGATAACCTGAAAAACTTCCCACTTCAGCCCAAATTCGGAATATTTCAACCGGTTCTTTGCAACGCGGATTTGCAGCCGCGAGCTGTCGATCCAGAAATTCCTGAGCAGCGGCTGTGTGACATTAAAGGAAGCCGTTCCCGTGCTCAGCTCGGGGGAGTTTCCGTACGTGTCGGTGGCATTGCCCTGCAGTGCGTACGTTGTTCCGATCGGCGAAGACCCGGTCAGCGAGGGATTGAACGTGTTGTCGTCTGACCGAAGGGACGGAATTGTGATGTTTGTGCTCAGGATGCGCGGCACGCTTTCGTCATGATCATGCTGGGCCGAGAAGCCCAGGATGGGGTCGTAAGCGCCATAGGCCTCGCGAACGTTGAACAGGGCGACTTGCGGATTATAGCGGGTAATCTGCAGATCGAGGTTGTGCTGGAGGGTCAATTGAATGCAGTCCTGCAGCGAGAGGTGCCGTGCGTTGGGCGCCTCGGTCACCGGAGGCGTTTCAACGCCTGGAAGGTTCGAGCTGGTGTTAGGCGTCGGAAGCGCGTATTCCCACGCGTTGGTTCCGGCCGGAGTCGAGGCGTTTGTTGCGGCGTTGTTTGTGCCGGAGGGGACGCTTTCGGGGGCATTCGTCTGTCCCAGCAATGTCAAAGCTGCGGCTGGCAAGCTCAACAGGATGCTCACGAGTTTCATCGTGAGCGAAGGGTGGTGGATAGGGTTCATTTCGTCAAACACACGTTTGTTCGCAGTTCATTAAATCCAATCACCGGCGCGTTCAGGGCAGGTCATCATCGCCGCCGTATTCTGAATTGACCCGGTGGATCGAAAAAGGTTTCACGTTTTCGTTGCCGCCGCTTTTCTCAGACGATCGGCGAGCGCATTCCATTCAGGCGCCGCCGGAAGCGCCTCCACCACGATCAAGCCCGCCCCTTGTGCGTCGCATTCGTGCAGTTCGGCGTACAACGCCCGCGCAAACGCCTCCGGATCGCCCGGAATGACAGCCACCCGCCGGAACGGCTCCGCTGATGGAATTCGGGTGTGGGCGATGATGCAGGCTTTGGAAGTCTGAAATTTCAAATCTGAGATTTGCCCGAACAAATCCCGGTCATCGGCCCAGGCCC
>DASRKU010000341.1:0-4134 GCA_035648815.1 Verrucomicrobiia bacterium
TGAGACTTGACCCCAGTGACTCCTTGTTTAATTTACGAAAATCATGGTCGGCGTGAGCTCCCGGTCTTTCCGCGTCGGAGCCCTGTCAAAGCTCTGGAAAGAAGTACCGGCAGAGACTTTTCCCGGTTTGCGAGATGGCACCGTGATCCGGATGGGATTATCACCAAAATCTGCTCAGTTGAGGCACAATTGAACTGCCATTAGGGTCAAGTCTCAACATTCAATGCATGTGCATGAGGAACTGCCATTAGGGTCAAGTCTCAACATTCAACAATTGGGCAACGCTTGTCGCGATTTTTCGAAGGTTTTTGTCCTGCGTCATGCGACGTTCAAATCGTTTAATCGCCACGCTTACTGTCGCATAATCCAACCCACCGGCAACCATTCCCAGTTCCCTCAATCCCAGGCCTGCCGCCTTCCGTCCGAAATACAACGCCAAATCCCTACCCCGATCGCCGTATCGATCCCGGAAACGGGGCCAAGTTTCTCCCCGCACTCTTTCCACCGCCTTCACAACCTCTTCCCACTTGGGCCGTCGCGCCAAGGCACGGCGCTGGGGTTGTTCTCGATCCGATCCCCGAAGCTGTTTGCTTACCTCTTCAATAAAATGCCGGCTGCCCAGTATCAACCGCCCTTCCAAATGCTCCCAGAGGCTTTCCTCCACACCCTCCCGCACTGCCCCTTCCACATACTTCGTATAGGCCTGTTGCCGATCTCTGAGGGTACCTCGCCCCACCATCTCCAAAACCACGTTGCACGTCAGCCATTGGGGCCTTTTCGCCAATCCTGCGTAGGCACGATATGAACTCCACGGATAGTGGCGCAACCGCTGCAAGCGCTCCCGCACCTGCTCCGCGTCGGGTTTGCCGCCGATGCCCAATCGATCAGCCTTGCGCGCCCGCTTGTCCAATCCCATCCGCGCCGTCCGCACCGGATTCAGATGTACATAGCGGCTTAGCTCCAGCCCCCAGCCAATCGGATCGACCAAAATGGCTCCGAATCGACCTTGCACCAGGGGGCCCACCCGATTGTGTCGCCGGTTGAAACCCATGCTGTAGCTGGTCTGAAACCACTGCATTCCCCGGGACAAGTTGGTTTCAAGGATCTGGAGGATGAGGTGGTAATGGTTATCCATCAGAGTATACCCATGCACCACCCACCCAAACATGGGCACCGCCTCCGCTACCAGAGCCATCCAGCGATTGCGATCCAGATCATCTCGAAAGATTGGCCGCCGCTCCAAACCGCGCCCTGTCACATGATACCATGCGGCGGGCCGCTCCACCCTCAATGGACGTGCCATGCCAATCCAATAACAGCAAAACAACCACCGCATCAACTCCAATTGTTGAATGTTGAGACTTGACCCCGATGACTGCTGTCAAGGTGGAAGCCTGCACAAATCTGGCCAATCCACTGTGGCAACCGATCCAGACTAATCTATTACTTAATGCTGGTTCTTATTTCAGTGATTCCGACTGGAACAACTAT
Organism: Verrucomicrobiia bacterium; assembly: GCA_035648815.1. Classification (GTDB taxonomy): domain Bacteria; phylum Verrucomicrobiota; class Verrucomicrobiia; order Limisphaerales; family BOG-1460; genus DASRKU01. The sequence goes on from DASRKU010000341.1 coordinate 1,492, forward strand.
CCGTTCCGTTTCTATCGGTTGACCTACCCGTAAGCGGCTTGTTCAGGCAACACCAGGATTCCGGTAAAACTCCGCGCCGCATCGGCGCTGCAGCTGATCCGAAATGGGAACTCCCGGCCTCAGGCGCAGTCCGGGTCAGAACTCTTCACGAAAGGCAGTTCCGCAATCGTTGCGATGCATTCCTGGTCGCCTGACCCGAGCGTCAATTCTGTCCCCAACTGGTTCACCTCGCGCCGGACGTAACCGAGTCCGACCGGGGCATTCAGCGCGAAGGATTGAACCGCGCTGGTTACATGGCCGACCTGTTTTCCGTCGCTAAACAGTTTTTCACCCTTGGCCGGCAGCGCCCGGAGTGGATCGGCAAAACGCAATCCGGCCAACTGCCGGTTCACATGCCCAATAGTATGGATCCGGTTGATGATCTCCTGGCCCACATAACAGCCCTTGCTGTAGCTCACCGCCCGCGCTTCAATCCCGCTTTCCAGCGGCAACGTGCTTTCATCCATATCCGCCCCGAACCGCGGAATGCCCGCTTCGACCCGCGCCGTTTCAAAAGCCAGCCAGCCCGACGGGACAGCTCCGCAGGTTTTAGCCGCCGACATCAATGATTCGGCAACGGCTGCGAGGGATGCCAGCGGCACGAATAGGTCATATCCCACGGTCCCCAGGCGAGGTTGAAGCATCACATACATCTCCCCGTGCCGGGGATCGGTGCTTTTCTCAAAAAGGAGCGGCGCGGATGGCAATGCCTCCATGGCCAGCGCTTGCCGGAGCAGGGGTTCCGCGGCGGGTCCTTGAACACTTAACAAAGCATAGTGAGGCGCGACATCCACCACCTGCACGTCGTCTGCCACAATGTATTTCTCAAGCCGTTGAGTCACGAGCTGGACCAGCCCCGGCTCAAAGTCCAGGAGCAGTTCGTCTTGAAGACAATAGATATTCAAGTCGCTCTGCATTTTGCCTTTGTTGTTCACCAATGCAGCGTAGCAGCCCGCGCCTTCTTTCAGTTTCTTGACATCGTTTGTCACTTGCCCGTGCAGAAACCGAACCCGGTCCGCGCCGGCGAGGCAAAGCCGGCCACGAAAGCTTAAATCCACAATGCCTGCGGTGGTCAGCAACGCGCGGTGCTCCGCCCGGGGATTGCCGTAATCTCCGATGGCCTCCATCCCTTCCAGGTCAAAACTGCGCCCATTTAATTTTTGATGGAAGTCATGCAGCGGCAATGGAGTCATAAAACGTGGCGTGAACGATTATTGCCGGATCAGGGCGGAGAGCCTCTGCAATTCCCGTTGCACAGCCTCGTCTTGCGGGTTCAGTTGCAAGGCTTCCTTGTATTGCCCGATCGCCTCCTGGTATTTGCCGGACACAGCCAGCACTTGGGCGAAGTTCCGGTGCAATGTCTCGTCCTCGGGTTTTATTCTCAGCGCGCGAGTATAGCAAACGATGGCTTCGGGAAATTGCTTCTGCGTTGCCAGCGTCCAGCCCAGATTGTTCAGTGCCTGGGTGAAGTTGGGATTGATGTTCAGCGCGCGGCGATAATGGGCAATTGCCGAGGCGGTCCTGCCGCTCCCGGCCTGGAGGTTGGCGAAATTATTATGGGTTTCCGCATCGTTGGGATCGAGCTGCAACGCCAGCGCGAACTGTTGGGCCGCATCGCGGATCTTGCCGAGCCTGTGCAAAGCCACCGCCAGGTTGTTGCGCGCTTCCGCGTAATCGGGCTTCAGGCGCACCGCGGATTTGAGGCAGCGCGCCGCATCCTCGAATTGGCCGCGGACATTGTACGCGGTTCCCAAATTGTTCAGCGCAATGACATCACCGGAATTGATCGTGAGGGCCTTTTGGTAATTGGTTATTGCTTCATCGGGGAACCCCTGGCTGAACCGGCACAGGCCGAGATTGTCATAGGCCACGTAATCGGCCGGGCGGATCCGGAGAGCTTCCTGGTAGTGTTGAACAGCCTCGGCATAGCGGCCGTGGTTCTGATCGTAAAAACCAAGGTAATCGTGGGCTGCGTAATTGTTTTCAGTCATCGCGAGAGCATGGCCGAACAACGTCGCGCTGTTTCGCCAGTATCTCACCTGGTTGAAGCTCACTGCCGCGAGGGCTGCGAGGAGGAGCACCGCCGTCACGATGACTGCTTTTTCGCGAACTCGCACAGAATTACCCTCACCCCTTCCGTCTCCCATCGGATGGGAGAGGGTGGCCGGAGGCCGGGTGAGGGCCCGGGAGTGGGTATGGGAGAGGGATGGGGTGAGGGCACCTTCCTCTCGACCTTCGACCTTCGACTCTCGACTGCCTTGTGCCCATGCCGCCAGGGCCGCGGCGGCCCAGACCGCCGCGATGAACAGGCCGATCAGGGGAATATAGGTATCGTGGTCGGCCATGGAGTGGCCCAATACCGGGATCAATGTTACCAAAAACCAGAACCAGCCGACGGTGACGCAAGGCAATTTGCGCGCGCAACCGATAGCCACGGCCGATAGCAATGCCACGAGCAGCGCCGAAAGAACCACCTGAAGCAGCGGCCAGCTTCCCGGATCCAGATAGGGCAATGCCAGGCTGGCCGGCCAGACGATCTTCCCAAGATGTCGCGCATACGACACGAAAGCATCGGCCAACCGTGTGCCTAAGGACAATTCACCC
>DASRKU010000342.1:0-5088 GCA_035648815.1 Verrucomicrobiia bacterium
ATTAATAGGTGTTCATGATCTCTCGGTAGGCCACAAAATCGTCATGCAGCCGGTGAAAAACACGGTACTTCGCGGCGTGGTAACGCGTGACACGACCGCGGGAGGGGATGATCGTCCGGCCCGCGGCGTTCAAGGCGTTCATCGCCGCCAGTACCGTCGGAAAGGCTCCCGCCGCCACGGCGCCGAGGACGGCGGAGCCCAGAAGCACCGCCTCGGTCTCACGCGGCAGAACGATCCGGCATCCGGTGATGTCGGCGTGTTCACGGAGAAACATGGGATTCTTCGTGCCGCCGCCGCAGGCTAGAAGCGTGTCGATGGCGTAACCCTTTCCGTTCATCGCTTCGATGATATGGCGCGTGCCGTATGCAACGGCTTGAATCGCCGCCAAGTATTGCCGGGCAGGTGCTCCTTCAGCCAAAGCCGCTTGGGCGTCTGCATCTCTGGCGAAATGACCCCGCCGACATAGCGGAGTACGGAGGCTCGCGTGCGGTTGATTTGCTGCGCCTGCGGGATGGCGCGGTGATCCATCCAGACGATAACGTTTTGCCCAGCACGCTCCGTGATGCTCACCGACACGGGCCGGTCGTCCTCATCAAGCGCTACCAGCGAACAGGTGGCATCGAATCCGATGCCTTGGATTGCGGTTGGCTTGAGCCGGGCCGTCTTCAGCGCCGTACGCACCGCACGACCACATGCGCGCCAGATATCATCGCTCGACTGTTCCACATGATCCGGCACCGGTTTCCAGATCTCGATTGGCTGGCTGGCCGCGCCAACCATACGACCGTCGCGGCCCAAAATCCCGGCGCGAGCGCTGCCGGTGCCGACGTCAACGCCAAGAAAATATCCGGGATTCATGACGGTCAATGGCCGCGGGTCAGGCCCACACCCTGCAAAGATTCCGCTTTGCTATATTTAGGCCATTTGAAGCCGTAATACGCGATGAAAACGAAGCAGAGCAAAGGCACAATGAATCCGCGGGACAGATCATACTTGTCCGCCACGGCCCCCATCACTTTGGGCAAAATCGCTCCGCCCATGATCGCCATGACGATGTAGGCGGAGGCTTTCTTCGCCCGCGCTCCGAGGCCGAAAATACCGAGGGCGAAAATCGTCGGAAACATGATCGACATGAAGAAATAGCTGAGGAAGACGCAAACCACCGAGAACCAACCCAGTTTGCAGAAGATCAGCAGGCACATCAGGACATTCATGACACCGTATAGTCCCAACATTTTGTGGGCCGAATATTTCCTTAGCAGACCCGCGCCGGTGAACCGTCCGGCAAGAAAACATACAAAGCCGAAAGATGCCAGATACGAAGCGAGCTTGTTGCTGATGCAAAGGACGCCCTCCTTGTTGGACTCAAACCATCCGAGCATAAAGTTCTGCAAAAACCCTGGAAACTTCCCCGCCAGATTGTTCATATTTGCGCTCCAACTGGCAGGGATGGGCGGAGGTTGCGTAGTCATGTAGTTGATCAAAAAACTGAAGATGCCGGCTTGCGCCGCCACGTAGAAGAACTGGGCCGCGACCGCCATGGTAAAATGCGGGTGCGACCAGATGGAATGCGATATCTCGGGCGTGGAATCATCCAGACGGTAGTCATCCTCCACCTTGATATCGGGGACGCTTGCGAAGTAAAAGACGACCGCGAGAACGATCACCACGATTCCAACGCCAGCGTAAGGTATCCAGAGCGTTTGGCTGCCCGTGCTCTTGCCGGCGGCGTCCTTCGAATAGAAAAAGACCGCGCCCGCAATCGGCCCCAAGATCCAGCCGATCCCGTTGCAGCACTGAGCGAGATTGATGCGGGTCGCCGCGAATTGCTTCGGCCCCAGCACAGTCGTGTATGGATTGGCGACAGTTTCAAGGAAGGTCAGTCCCGACGCGATAAGACAGACTCCGAGCAGGAAGGCCCAGAAAGCCACGATCTTTGTCGCCGAAATGAACCAGAATCCGCCGACGGCAACAAGCAACAGGCCGGAAATAATGCCCCCTTTGTAGCCGAACTTTGTCGCGAGCCATCCCGCGGGCAGCGACATCAGGAAATATCCAAGATAGTGCGCAAACTGAACCCAGGCGGACTGGGACAGATTCAGATGCAGTTCTTCCTGAAAGTGTTTGTCCATCACATCAATCATTCCGTTGCAAAATCCCCACAGGAGAAACAACGAACTGACGATGACGAAGGTGAACAGCACGTTCTTCCCGTCATCCGTGACAAACATCCTCGGCTTGCTTCCGTTCACGGCGGTATGATTACGATCCCCGACCTTCGAGGAATCGTTGGCGGTAGGCTGGGACATAGGCTTTAATTCAGGAGGCGTGAAGCGCCCGCCGTCGGGACGCTTCCCCGCCCAAGTTGATTATTGGTTCTTAAATGCGCTCTTTATTTCATCCAGGGACACACCGAGCGTTGCGCGAGCCACTCCGTCCAGTAGGGATTCCGGCCCGCTTAAATGAATCGTGCGATGGACATGCGAGAGACTCTCGCCGGGCGACAACACCGCCGCAGGCGACGAGGATTCGAGCTCGTAGAAAGGTCCCATCGGCTTCGCCCCCGGCGTGGCCGGCCCGTCGTTGTAACTGTTCTCCGCGTCACCACCGAATGGATTCTCTTGCAGCTTCCACAGGGAGTTCACGTAATCCGTCACACCGGCAGGCTGGTTGAACTGCACGATGGTGAGAACTTTGTTGTCACCGTCATAACTGCCGAGGATGGCCTTGCTGCGTTTGGGATTGATTCCGATTTTGCTGCGGTACTTGCCGTCCGCTGCGAGAAAGACGACGGTGTCCTTCACGACGAGCCGCTCCGGAGGAATGCTGCCGAAATAGTCCGACGTGACTTTCACACCGAGCTCGGATTCCGGACCCGACTTGATCGGCGCCACGATTGTGGTCGACGGGGAAGGGTTGAACATGCCCAGGATCCAAACCGAGAGCAGCCCCGTTTCTTTTTTCCAGGCATCTTTGCCGGTATTGGTGATCCTGTTGTCCGTTTCATATGCCACCAAGCTCACGCCCTTGACCGGCGAGACTCCCAGTTTTTCCCAGGTCGCAGCAGAATCCAGCACATGCACGTTGCGCTTAACCGCTATCTCGAAATGCGTCCCCGAGTAATTGGTCAGCGCAAATTTCGCTCCGAACAGCACGCTGTCGCTCGACTTGCTAATTACCTTGAACGGCAGGGTGTCGAAGATCGCCGGTGTAAACCAGTTGGCGAACTCGAACTTCGCGCCTTTTTCAAAGAAGACTGAGAATTGCCCGCCCTCCGGCCCCATCCAGAAACGGTCTTCGCCGCCGAATGCGTTCATGTGCTGCAATATCTTCCCGGACGCGACAAGCTCGCGATTGATCCAGCCGTAGCTAAAACCGGCATCGCCCTCGGAACTGCTGGTCATGACGCGGCCTTGCCATGCAGGAACCACGGCGACTTTGGCGGCTCCCGTCTTGTCGCTAAGAACGATCAGGTCGGTGTGACCTTTCAGAAAGGCCGTGTCATCGCCGAATGTGCCGACGGCGGACGCGCGCGGAGCTAGTGATGTGGTTGCTGTCATAAGTACCAAACATGTTTTGACTAGGTTCTGTTTCATAATGGATGGCTCCAGAATGGAGCGGACTCTCTTGGGATTGCTGTTTTGGACCGGGCTGCGCCAATTCGCCTCGAAGATCTTCTATTGATTTAAACCCGACAAATCGGACTTCCGGGGTAATTCTTGCTGGTCGAAGGCATAGCGCAGACTTCTCTTGGTGCCACTCCAGTCCTCCCTGCTCGGCAGGACTGGGAACTTCTGATGCGGCTCGGTCTGATACCAATTCGCAACGGAGGCGATAAATGAGTATTAGTTATTCCATTATGGGATAGCTGATTTCATCGCGGTGAATAGGGCGTGAAACGGATGTCCCGGACTTCGATCGTGCCGGAGCTCACATCAAGGAATGGCTTCCCGTCCCTGACGCCCACCGTGCCATAGCCGGTCGCCGTCGACAAAAAGCTCCGGAAGTCACCGGCGATGTTCGGCTGCAGATACAGCACCTTGTCGATTGCATCGTAGCGCGCGCCGCTCAACCCTTGCAGCAGTGCATAGGAGGACATCGCGCGCGCATACCAGTGCCCCCATTCATACTCGTCGAACGGATTGCGTACCCGCCCATCGTAGCGATCGCGACAGGTCCGGACTATTTCGAGCCCCTCGGACACAAGCCCCATCAACATCAGGTGGGAGGCGACTTGATACTCAATTCCGGTCCACACCTCGTCGGAATATACGAAAGGCAGGGAGGCGCGGCCTCCCTTGGGCCAAGTGCAGAGCAACAAGCCGCCTTCGGAACCGCACGCGTAAGTGGTCCGGTCGGGATTCGCGTGCGCCGAAAGGTCGTGCTTCAGGTTGTTGCGGTGGACGGCCTTGAGATGGCTGTTCACCTTGCCGGCGTCCAGAACCTGGCCGACCCCGCAAACCAACGCGAACCAGGATCCAATCACTCCGTCGGAGAGGCAGCCGATGCCGTATTGATAATTCGGTCCTTCCTTCTCGATGAGGGCGATCGCCTCGGATGAAAGGCTCTCGCCAATCCAATTCTTGGGATTCTTCGGGAGTTTGGCGCGAAGGCTCCGCCACTCGGTCCTCTGGTAGAAATACTCGCCATCAAAGAGTTGCTCGTTCGCGCGGCGGGTTCCTTTTTCCAGAAGCTCGGCGTAACTATCCACCTTTTCGTCCAAAGCCCGCCCCATGAGGATGGCGGCCTGCAAAGCTCCAAGATAAATGCTGGTGCACATTCCATTGGGTCCCCAGAACTCGATATCGTAGGTATTGTGCTGGGGCTCTCCCGGACAACCCGTGTGTCCCGGATCCCAAGTCTCGATGCAGTAGTCGAGGCTGACGCGAACCTTCGGCCAAATCCGTCGCAGCCACCCCGTATCCCCGCTGATGCGCCAGTCGCGATGGACTTTCATGATGCCGCCCAGCTGGCCGTCGGCAGCGTCGAACTCCTCGTGGACGATAGGGCGGATGGGAAGGCCGCTTCGATAGGTTTGTTCTCCCCGGTCGTCTTGGGAAGGCCCGAACTCCGTCTCGCGCAGGGTGC
>DASRKU010000343.1:0-10005 GCA_035648815.1 Verrucomicrobiia bacterium
GTTGCGAGGGCGGCAGGGCAGGTAAACCAGTTTCCCATACGCTCCCGCCTCGTTCGCCGCTCCCGTGTTCCCGGCCATTACGTTGGAATCCACATAGACCGGGTAGACCGGATTACTGATCGCGATTCTATTTTTCCGGCCCAAAATATCCAGGATGTTGCCCGTGTCGCACTTCGTCCCGTCGCTGACGAAGATTTCATCATCGGCAATGTCGTAGCTGCGGTCGCGGAAATCGTTTTGGGCGATCGCGCTCCTGAGCCATTCATAGCCCTGTTCGGGACCGTATCCTTTGAACGTCTCGCGGGAGGCCATTTCATCAACCGCCAGGTGCATCGCCGAGATGGCGGCCGGGGGCAGGGGTTCGGTGACGTCCCCGATGCCGCAGCGTACGAGGCGTTGTGCCGCGGCAGGGTTTGTATCGCAGAAAATCTTCACGCGCCGGCCAATCTCAGGGAAGAGATAACCGGTCTTCAGTTTTAAATAGTTCTCGTTGAGGTACGCCATAAATGCGGCCAAATGATAGATGTCAGAATTCAGGATTGGAGCCGCGGTGTCAAGGGGGCGGCGGGGCGTTAATTCTCGCGCCTGAATATTTTCTGGCCATAGGAGTCCGCCAGGTTTTGGAGTGCGGCAGCCCTCTGCCGCTTTGGGGCGCGTGGCTGGTCGACGTTCGATGGAGATTCGACGCGCAGAAGAAAAGCGCCAGAGGGCTGGACGCACTCCAGGACGCTGCCGCGTTTGCCTAAAGCATGGAGGCTTGTTCCCGCGCCAGCACATGGAGTGCGTGCGCTTCAGCGCCGCTCTCGGAGACGTTCCTCCACCGACTCGCGTAATTCCCAGCCCCCGGCGCGACCCCAGCCCATAGCGCCGCTAAAGACGGCGCACTCCACACGCTTCGCGTTCGCCTCCGCCGGGGCGTTTATTACCGCGCCAGCACGTGGAGCAGCGCAGCCATACCGCGCCGGAAATTGACTGGCGCACGGGGCGTATTGAGGCATGCTATGGCAACCAAATTCCGTATGAAACACAGACAAGCTCTTTCAATGCTGGCATTGGCTTCTATCGCCTGCGCTTCGGTGTTGCTTTCGCCGGCGCTCGGCCAAACCAATCGCTACGAGGGCAGCCTCTGGGCCTTTGAAGATCCCAAGGAGGTCATCAAAGCTGCCGCGGAAGTGACGGTGAGCAATTACCCGAACTGTGATGAAGCGATTGTTGAAAAGCGGATGATGCGGGTGTATCGGGCCGACGGGACTGGAGAATGCCAGGACGAAGCGTTTACAAAGGTGCTGACCGAAAAGGGAAAGCGCGGGAACCGGACGCTGTCGCTGGGGTTCATGCTGCCTTACTCGACGATGGACGTGGTCAAGCTCGAGGTGCTGAGGCCGGGAGGCGAAGTGATTCCCGTGGACGTGGCTGCGAACTCGAAGGAAACGATCGATGACAGCCAGATGTCGATGAATATTTATGATCCGAACATGCGGGTGTTGCGGGTGAACATTCCCAGGATGGAAGTGGGCGACATGGTTCATGCGATTACCCGCCAGACGATTCAGCGCCCGTATATTCCGGGGCAGTTTTCGGACCTGGAAGTGTTCGAGTCCCGTGGTTTCATCCGGCACCTCTCCTTTGAGATTCATGCTCCGACGGACCGTCCGATGGAGCGCATGGCCATGCGCGATGAGATACCGGGCACGGTGAAATACACGACGGAGCCGGGATCGGACGGGACGCTGGTGCACCACTGGGAGATTACCCGAGTGCCGCAAATGTTTGATGAACCGTCGATGCCGCCTGACGAGATGGTGTTGCAGCGCCTGTTTGCGAGCACAATGCAGGATTGGGCGGCAGTATCAAAATGGTATTGGGAGCTGAGCAAACCGCATTTGGAGGCCACGTCGCCGGAACTGAAGAAGACCGTCTCCGACCTGACGGCCACCGCGGGGAGCGAGATGGATAAGCTCAAAGCGATCTTCTACCACGTCTCCAAAAAGATCCGGTACATGGGCCTCACGCCGGAAAAGGACCGCCCCGGATTCGAACCGCACGACGTGAAGCTGACCTTCGAGAAGAAATACGGCGTTTGCAGGGACAAGGCCGCGTTGCTGGTATCGATGTTGCGCGAAGCGGGTTTGCAGGCTTACCCGGTCCTGATCAGTGTCGGTGTGAAGCGCGACAAGGAAGTCCCGGACAGCTTTTTTAATCATGCCATTGTTGCAGTCGAGTTAAAGAAAGGGGAATACGTCCTGATGGACCCGACGGATGAGAACACGCGCGAGCTCCTGCCGTATTACGATGCCGATCAAAGTTACCTGGTGTGCCGGCCTGAGGGGGAGCAACTGCTGGTCAGCCCTGTTGAGCCTCCCGAGAAGCATATGATGCGGATCCGCACGACCGGCACATTGAGCGCCGCGGGAGTGCTGGAGGCCAGATCGGAACTGAAGTTTGAAGGGGTGAATGACGATGCGTATCGGAATGATTTTGCGCATATGAAACCCGATGACAAACGCAGGTTTTTTGAGCGCAACCTCAAGCAGGCAATGCCCGGAGCCATGCTCAAATCCTTCAAACTGATGCCCGAAGACATGCTCGATATGTCCCAGAGCGTGCGGGCCGAATTGGAATTTTCAGTCGATGGAATGACCGCCAGCGGCTCCGGAAAATCGGTCATCACTCTCCCATGGATTGGCAAGCGCCTGGGCGTGGTCAATTTCATTCTTGGGGGCACGGGTTTGGAAAAACGGAAGTATCCCATGCAAACCACTGTGGCTTGCGGGCTGCAGGAAGATATTTCCATCCAGCTCGGCGAGGGGTTCTCCGGGGCTATTTCGTTGCCGGCGAGCCCGCCAATGGAGGACGAGTGCATCGCTTTCCGCCAGCAGGTGAATATTCGAGACAAAACGCTGGACGCCTCGCGTGAACTGAAAACGAAGGTGGTGGAGTTCAGCCCCGCGCAGTATCTGAAGCTCAAGCGGACGTTGAAGGAGCTGGAATTTGACGAGCGCAAGACGCCGGTCATGGCGATGGCTGGAACCCCGCCGCGCGCGAAGCCGGCCGCGGCTTCGACCGATTCACAAACCAGCGTCGATTCGAACGCGAAACTGTTGGACAGCCGGAAGGAGTTGGAGGTGACCGATGCGCACAACGCGGTTTACCGGGTGAAATACTCCAAGCGCATCCTGAATTATGGAGGCAAGATCAGGGAAGCGGAGCTCAAGTATGAATACAATCCGTCCTGTCAGGAAGCAAAGCTCGTGCGAGGCCGGGTGATTTCCAAAACCGGGCAGAGCCAGGACATTGCCAAAGACGAAATCAATATCATGGATGCGGGGTGGAACGCCTCGGCAAAACGCTACACCGGCGGAAAGATTCTCGTCGCAAACCTGCCGGGCGTGGATATCGGATCCACGCTGGAAGTCGAGTTTGAGATCAAGTCCAAAGGAAAGCCGTTCCTGTCGGGCTTTGAGGCCTTCCAGATGCCCGATGAATTGGAGCACAAGCAATTTGAATTGACGGCTCCCTCCGGTGTTCTGGTTCGCACGATGACGAGTGGAAAGAGCGGGATTATTGCGGAGCGCAAGTTGAAAAAGGATGGACGCCAGGACCTGGAATGGGAAGCGCGCGACGTCAAGGCCTTGCCCGCAGAGTCGCAATTGCCGCCGGACTGGGTTTATTGCGCCGGGGTGAGCTACTTCATTGGGAATGCCGGGGATTATTTCCAGGAACTGCACCGGACCATGCTGGACCGGTCCCGGCAGTCTGAAAAAGCAGCCGCGCTCGCCCGCCAATTGACGGCCAATGCAAAATCCCGCTTGGAGGCGGTAAAGGCCGTGCGGGATTTCGTTGTCAAAACCATTCGGCTCGGCGGGCCTTCTTTTACAGATCTACCATTGAGCGAATTGTCCGCGGCGGACACCACGCTGGGCGATGGCTATGGTCACCTGGCGGATCGGGCCATCCTGTTGCATGCGATGCTGGCCGCAGCCGGGTTCCGGCCGGAGTTCGTGCTCGCGTCCGATTTGCCTCCCATCCACGGCATCTCCGGCGTGGTGAATTCCTTTCCTTTGCCGCAACAGTTCCTGAGCCCGCTCGTCCGGGTCGTCGTGGATGGCAAATCCTATTACTTGAATGATACCGACCAATATTCGCACCTTGGGACAACGGCGCACGATGGGAAGCTGGCGATCATCCTTGCCAGCCAGTCTCGCGAAGTGATCCGCGCGCTCGAAGGGTGCTCGGACAAAACCGAGACGGTTTACACCCTGTCGATGGACAACAATGGCGGGACCCGATTGGGTGTCACCCGGCAATATTATGGCTCGGACTACAACCGGAAGAATCGCTATTTTTCCGAGCTGCCGCCCGAGGAGCGGAACCGGTATTTTCAGGAGCGCGTGTCCAATGTGGCTCAGGGCGCCCGGCCTGTGGGCGGACTGACGACGCGCTTCGATGCCTACCCCGGCCTGGAGCAGTTCACAGTCGATGTCGACAACTACTGCGTCGTCGACGGGAATTATCTCTACTTCGATTTGCCGTTTGCTCCGTCGTTGCTTCCGGCGGGGACGGGGCAGCGGGCGCTGCCTTTGTACCTTTCGGATCGCAGTGAGCGCAGCGTGCGAACCGAAATCGACTTGCCGCCCTCGTTCCGGCGAATGGTCATTTCTCCCCGGAGCGAAAAGTGGACCGTGCCCGAAGGCGGTGGAAAGGCGCGCATCCGCTCCTCGGCCAAGGGTTCCCGGATTGTGATAACGCACGAGCTGGACACCAGCCCGGCCATTCTCCAGCCCGATGAGTACCCGGCGATGCTGAATGTGGAGTCGCAGCTTGCCCGCAAATCCTCCAAAATGTTCCTGCTGGAAAAGGAACTGACGGTGGCTGAAGAAAGCGGCACGAAAGCCCGATAACCGGTGCGGGTAGGGCTGCGCTGCGCGCGGCCGGGGGTAGGGCTTGCGCTGCGCGCAGCCGGACGTGCGGTGAAGGCGCACCGCGGATTTCACTTCCCTCGATCATTTCGTCACGGTCACGGTCACCGACCCGAATGCATCCGGAGGTCCCAGCCCTGCGCATAAATTTTACCGCCTCTCGGTCAGCAGATGATTTCCCCGAGATCTCTACGATGTGATGGAAGGTGTGATTGCAGCAAACGCGTCGAACAATTCTCCCTCTCCCATCGGATGGGAGAGGGCCGGGGTGAGGGCTTGTTTTCTTTTGAGAGGAAAAACAACTCACGAACCAGGCCCAAAGCAACCCTCACCCCATCCCTCTCCCATTCGATGGGAGAGGGGGAGGACGTGACGCACGGGATGATTTCACGACGTATGATTTGCCATCGGTTGCGAGAATTTCTTCAGTTCTCTTGATGTCGGCAAGTGTGCCGGTTTGGAACCAGCGACCCTGATGGGGCAAACACGCGAGGCGATTGGCGGCCAGGGCCCGGTTCCACAGGACCTTCACCGAGAACTTGCCTTCGGGAGCTTCATCCAGCAGACGGGGGTTCAGGATGGTGATTCCGGCGAAGATGTATGGAGCGTCCTGCGCCTGCCAGCCGCAGGTGTTTCCTGGCTTGATAAATAAATGGTCCTCGCCTGTTTCGTGCCCGACGGCTTTTGCCTTGGAGCATGCGAGCAGGAGCACGTCCATGTGGGCGCCGTCCCAGCAGCGCGTCAGTCGATCCAAAGCGCTCTCACCCGCGTCGAACCAAAGAATGTCGCTGTTGATGGTGAACAGCGGATCATTTCCCAGCAATCTCCTCGCGTTCCTGAGTCCGCCTCCGGTCTCCAAAGGCTCGGGCTCCTCGGAGATGGTGAACTTCAAGCCTTTGAATTGCTTGAGATAGGCTGTTAATTGCTGCCCAAGGTAGGACACATTAATCACGACCTCTTGAATCCCATATGCCTTCAGTTTTTCCAGGGCGTAATCGATCATCGGCCTGCCGGCCACCGGGATCAGCGGTTTCGGAATTCGTTCGGTCAGGGGAAGCAGCCGTTTGCCGTAACCCGCTGCCAGGACCATTGCCTTTTTTATTTTGGCATTCACTTCAACCGTAACTAGTCATTTTAACCACGGATGCACACGGATAACTCCCTCAAATCAGTGAGTCAGTGAGTCAATGAATCAGTGAGGGTTGTCAGTGTTTTATTCTCTGACTCATTGACTCATTGACTCGCTGACTCAATAAGGCCCGGTAGGGCTGCGCTGCGCGCAGCCGGACACCCGCAGTGCGCCCCCCCTTTCTTTCAAATCCGTGTCCATCCGTGTTCATCCGTGGTTGAAATGAATGGTTACGTCTTCAAGCTAAGGACGCGTTGCGCGTCCGGGGTGCTTCACAGCAGGGGACGCACCCTGTCTTTCGGAGGTGCTTCGAGGTAGTGACGCCCTGCGTGACTCGATGGCCTCGGATCGGCGTACCGTTCCATCCATGCTTTCATTTCGGAAAGGGCCGGTTGATTCAATGCCCGATGCAGAAGGCTGTTTACGCGCGGAGAATGCGCGTCTTTGTAAATGTGTCTTCCCTGGTCGCGGCTCAGGCGCTCAAAGATGGCGAGGACGCGCGTGTGCCGTTGCGCCGCCACGATGGCCACCGAAGTCAAAAAAGCATTCAGGTTGATGTCAGGAAACGCCGCCAAATACCGGGCTTTCATCGCCGCCTGCAAGCGTTCGGGAACATCCCGCCGCGCATCTTCGAGCAACGATACGAGGTCGTACGTCACCGGGCCCTGGTAGGCGTCCTGAAAATCCAGCAGCCCGACCTGCCGCACGCCTTCCCGGCCCGCCAGGAACATCAGGTTCGCGGAATGGTAATCCCTCAACAAAAGCGAACTCGGAACCCGGTGTGCTACTGGCAGCACTTCCCGCCAAATGCGTCGGAACTCCGCTTTGCCGGATTCCGAAATCGACGGTGTGCACCAGTCCAGGAACAGCTCGATATCCTGGAGCATTTTTTCGGGGCTGTAGGGCCGCAAGCCATTTGGAATCGCGCCGGAATGTTTGTGCAATGCAATCAACGCATCCACTGCCAGGCCGTAAAGATTTTCGCTCCCTGGATTTTCCAGCAGGGCGGCGAAAGTGTTGTCGCCGAAATCTTCCAGGAGCAGGAAATGTCCATCGCGATGGAGCAGGGTGGGTGCGCTGAACCCGAGTTGAAGCAGATGTTTTCCGAGCAGGATAAAAGGCTCAACGAGTTCTCCGGCCGCCGAGGCATCCATCAGGATCGCGGTTTCCTTTTTCCGCCGCAGCCGGAAATATTTCCGAGCCGAGGCATCGCAGGAAATCGGCTCGCAAGTTACGGAGTCCCAGCCGATGCGATCCAGGAAGTCCTGTGCAGGCTCGCTGAGAATTTTCGTCTCCTGCGCCCGGTTCTGAACGGATTGCATGCGAGGACTCTAAAATAGCCGGCACGAAATAGCCAACAGGCAAAATGCCAATTCCGCATTTATCGGCTATTTATTTGGGTCAGGCTGCCGCGGTGATGCTCGACCGCATGGAGGATGATGATGCCAGTCGTCAATCCCGGTGCCTTCCATCTGCAACAGGTTCAGACCGTTTCGACCGTCAAACTGGAGCGAAGGCTCGGCGTGCTGACCGGGGATGAAATGATGCGCGTGCGGGAGGCATTGGCCAAGCGGTTGGGGGTTTGAGCCAGGAGGGAAACAAACGAAGCATCGCTGGTTCATTTGCCGGGATTTGCTTCGACGCGGGGACGGATGCCCAGGTCTTCGGCGATGCTCCGCAGAATCACGCCCAGATTGCGCGCTGTGGGATTGCCGTTGCGATTCAGCATCCGGTGGAGCGTCTTTTCGCCCAGGCCAGTCTGACGCGCCAGTTGCTTGAACGTGAGTTCGGCGTGTACCAGATCGTGCAGCCTGGAGAGCGCCTCTGCCGTTTCACCTTCCAACAGCATTTCAATGGTGCCGGCATGAAACAGCCGGGCGAATTTGCGGTCGCCTCTGATCCGCGTCACCACGGTTTCTTTGTAATCTCGTGTCAGGGGCATTTTCACGCGGCCAGCGGTGCAACTTCGCGCTCAATCGTGCGGGCCTTTTCATAACGGACCAGGCCTCCACCAGCCAGATGGGACGGTTCGAGACCGAGGTGTTGACGCAGCCGGGCAACCTGAAGGCGTTGACGAAGCTGTCACCCGGAAGATAGTCTTCCAGATGGCGGAAGTGGCGTGATACCGGCGGTTCCGGCTGCTACTGCTTCCCGGCAATGGTTTTAGGCCCCATGACGATTCCGGCATCTCATCGCAGGACAGCAGCATTGCCGCCTCCGCCGCGGCGAAACAAGATCCGTGCGCTGCAGCTGGCGCTCGCGCTTGCCGCGCCATTGAGTGTGCTGACAATGCCTTTCACCGCGGTCGCTGATCCATCATCCGCCGGCGCTCCGCGCTTCGCGAGCTGGGCCGCGCGCCCCCCCATGGGCTGGAATAGCTGGGATTGCTTCGGCTGCACAGTGACGGAAGCTCTGACGAAAACAAACGCGGACTTCATGGCGGAGCACCTGAAGTCCCACGGCTGGGAGTATGTCGTCGTGGACATCCAATGGTACGACTCCCAATCCACCAACTGGCATTACGCACCGCTGAGCGGAGCCGTTCTGGATCCCTACGGCCGGCTGCTGCCGGCTCCTTCAAAATTCCCGTCATCTACGAACGGTCAGGGGTTCAAGCCGCTCGCCGATTCCATCCACAGGCGCGGTCTGAAGTTTGGTGTGCATTTGATGCGCGGCATCCCGCGCGAAGCGGTTCGGCGCAATTGCCCGATCCTGGGCACGGCCGCTCACGCAACCCAAATTGCCGACACCAACAGCATCTGCGACTGGAACCCGGACATGTATGGGGTCGACATGACCAGGCCGGGAGCGCAGGAGTACTACAATTCCGTCTTCGACCTCCTGGCGTCGTGGGGAGTGGACTTTGTGAAAGTGGATGACTCGGCGAGGCCCTACCACGAGCCCGAAATCTCGGCCATCCGCAAAGCGATCGACCGCTGCGGCCGGCCCATGGTGCTGAGCCTGTCGCCCGGCCCAACGCCCCTGGTCCAGGCTTCCCACGTCCTGCAGCACGCCAACATGTGGCGCCTGGTGGACGATCTTTGGGACAACTGGCAGACGGTTGTGCCTATCTTCGAGCTCTGCAACGTCTGGACACCCTACCGACAGCCGGGGACTTGGCCTGACATCGACATGCTGCCGCTGGGAGCCATCAACGTCGGGCTGGAAATGAAGCACGAATCGACGCAGTTCACCCGCGACGAGCAACTCACGCTCATGACGCTCTGGTGCATCACGCGCGCGCCGCTGATCTTTGGCGGCCATCTGCCGTGGAGCGACGCGTTCACACTCTCGCTTCTGACGAATGATGACGTGATCGCCGTCGACCAGTTCAGCCAGGGCAACCGCCAACTGTTCCACACCAATGACACCATCGCCTGGATTGCGAACGTGCCCGATTCACCCGACCGTTACCTGGCGCTCTTTCATGCCCCCGATCAGGATGTCACACTCGACCCGGCAAAAGCCCTGTTTGGCAGCGACGTCCTTACCGCCGCACAGGACCGGAACCGATGCCCCATCCGCGCCTCCATCAAAGGCGTCAAACGTCTCTACCTCCACGTGGACAATGCCGGTGACGGTTCCGACTGGGACGATGCAAACTGGATCGAGCCGGAATTGACCGGGCCCGGAGGCGCTCCCAGGCTGAAATTGACCGACTTGAAGTGGAAACTGGCAACGGCAGGCTGGGGTCGCGCGCGCGTGAATCGCAATGTGGATGATCAGCCGCTCACGAGCCACGGCCATCCCGCAGGCTGGGGCATCGGCACACATGCCGATTCCATCATCGAATACGAACTGCCCGAGGGTTACGAGACATTCAATGCGGTTGGCGCGGTCGATGAAGGAACCGGCGGACGCGGCACTGTGAGATTCGAGTTGTACGACGAAAACGGCGCCCGCCATCATGCCACTAATGCCACGGTCACCGTAACTCTTTCAGATCTGGGCTTCAGG
>DASRKU010000344.1:0-9838 GCA_035648815.1 Verrucomicrobiia bacterium
GGCCTGGGCATTAATAAAATCCGGCTGACCGGCGGAGAGCCATTGTTGCGTCACGACGTGCCCGATCTCGTCGCGCGCATTGCGCCCATCCCCGGCATCGACGACCTGGCCATGACCTCCAACGGATTCCTCTTTGCTGCCAAAGCACGGGCATTGCGCGAGGCCGGATTGCGCCGCGTGAGTTTTAGCATGGATTCCCTGGATCGGGATAATTTCAAGAAGATCACCGGCCGTGACGGCCTTGCCGAGGTTCTCGGCGCGATCCAGCTGGCGCAGGAACTCGGGTTTCATCCCGTAAAAGTAAACGCCGTCATCATCCGCGAAATCAACGATCACGAGATTGAGGCGCTCGCCGCCTTTGCGCTCGAGCATGAGCTGAGCCTGCGGTTCATCGAATTCATGCCGCTCGATTCAGCCCGGGCATGGCAGAAGGAAATGGTCGTTACCGGCAAGGAAATCCTCCAGCGCATCCAGCAGCGGTTTGAGCTGCGGCCTGCCCCTTCGGATAATCCATCGTCGACTTCCAAACGCTGGAAGTTTGCGCAGGGCGGCGGCGAGGTCGGAATGATTTCTCCCGTCAGCGAACCTTTCTGCGGACACTGCAACCGCATCCGGCTCACTGCCGATGGCAAGATTCGAACCTGCCTGTTCAGCGTGACCGAGCACGACCTGCGCTCTCTCCTGAGGAGCCAGGCATCCGATGAGGCCATTGCCGGGTGGCTTAAAAAAGTGGTTCTGGGCAAGGAAGCCCGGCATCACATAGGAGAGCCGGACTTTGTTCCTGCGTCCCGCTCCATGAGTTGCATCGGAGGGTAGCGCGTTTCTAGAATCAGTGAATTAATGAGTCAGTGAGTCAGTGAATTCCCGACATTACCCAACCGATTAACTCACTGACTCACTGACTCACTGACTCACTGATTCACTGATCGCCATCCCGCGCTTGACCCCGGCGCGTCAGCCGACTATTACATTAAGCGGACTATGCCGACTTACGAATACATCTGCGAGAAATGCGGGCACGAATTTGAAAAATTCCAGTCCATCTCCGACAAGACGCTAAAAGTCTGCCCTAAAGAGCTGTGCGTCAAAAAACCATGGGGCCGCGGCAAGTTGAAGAAACAAATCGGGGCTGGGGCAGGCCTGATTTTCAAAGGATCGGGATTCTACATCACCGATCATCGGAGCGATAAATATAAGGAAGCCGCCAAAAAGGATTCCATGAGCGGCAGCACCCCGGCGGAATCCAAGACCGCTCCAAAAACGGAGACCAAGCCCGCGAAGCCGGATGCGAAGTCGTGAAGCGGACCAGCCTGATACTCTATTTTGCAGCCGGCCTGGGCGCCGCCGCGGCACAGAGTTTCAGTTTCTCCGGCGGATTGTTCCCCTTTCAAAGTTCCTCGGGCCAATTTGTCGTCTTTGCCTCGCCGTCTGCCGGTTTGCCATTGTCCCTGCCTGGGCTGGCATCAAACACAAATTTTATCTCCCTGCAGCCTACTCTGCTCGCGGTGTCCTGTGAACGGATCCGTCAGAAAGTCTGGGATCAACTTGGTGTTGCCGGGCCCTGGCAAGGCAAGATCCAACTGAATCTGCATCCGGCCAGGTCCGTTGACGAGCCGGTCGGCATTGTGGCCGAAAGAAGTTCCACCGGATGGAATTACCGGGTCGCTTTGCCCGACGTGCTCCCGCGCGACCGGTTCCTGGGAGCCATCGTCCAGGTGGTGCTGTCCGAATTGGCCAATCGCCGAGCCGGGACGCGCGCCGCCGAAATTCCCGCCTGGCTCCTGGAAGGTCTTTGCGGCGAGCTGCGAGCCAGGAGTGAAGCGGAATTGTTCCTGTCTCCTCCCACCATGAACGTGCGCGGACTGAGCATCAGCCCCCAGGTGATCTCCGCGCAATGGTCCAATCCCGCCGAACAGGCCCGGGGCGACTTCCGCTCGCGACCGCCTCTGACCTTCGAGCAGTTGAGTTGGCCCGACGCGCCCGGTACTGCAGCCGACAGGATCGTCTTTTCACGCAGCTCGCTGTTATTTGTCGACGCCCTGCTGCGCCTCAACGGCGGGCCGGCAAGCCTGCGAAATATGCTCGGCCAGTTGCCCCGCTATTACAATTGGCAGATACCCTTTCTCCAGGCGTTTCATTCCACTTTCGAGACTCCACTCGAGGTGGAAAAATGGTGGGCGCTCCAAGTGGTCTATTTTACCGGACGCGGCTTGTTCGATCGATGGACTCCCCTGGAAAGCCTGGCCAAGCTCGACGAAACTCTGCGTTCACAAAGCGAATTTCGCTCCGAGAAGCAGGCCATGCCGCTCCACACCAATGTGAGCCTGCAATCCGTCATTCGAGAATGGGACCTGCGGCCGCAAGCCGTAACCCTCCAAAGAAAAATCACCGAGCTGGACTTGCTGCGCTTGCGCGTGGACCCCGCGATGATGGGGCTTGTCGATGATTATCAAAACGCCTTGCGAACCTATTTGCAGAGAAGAGGCCTGGTCGCGCCGCTAAGCTCGAGACGATTGGGAGCCGCGATCGCGGACCGCACGGCCCGGGAAACCGTGGCCCGGCTCAATGCCCTCGACCTGCGGCGCGACGCGCTTCGGTCCGCTGTCGGCCCCGTTGAATCGAGCCAGGGTTCTATCGCTGTTTCTCCAAGCCCGTAGAACGTCAAAACGAAATACTGAGAAACGGAAACAACCCTCACCCCGTCCCTCTCCCGTCCGACGGGAGAGGGAGAACCGGTTCACGCGTTCGTAGCAACCCATAGCGTAATTGTATCCAAATGGCGCGCTATTGTTCCCTCTCCCGTCGGACGGGAGATGGCAGGGTGAGGGTTATTTTCATTTTTTCCTTCGGCTTGCCCGCACTTCTCGCTGGCGATCTTGACGGGCGCTGAGGGCGACGCTTACGATAGGCTTGATGAATGCCGCTCCTCAAAATCCCACCGCGCCTTCTGTCCCGCAAAAGCCGCGGCGAGACCTGATCTCCATTCTCCTCGAGCGCTTCCACCGCAGTCCGCTGGTCAAAGTTTATAATTACCACGCCTACCGCCTGTTGAAATTTGCGAAATCCATCGCGGCCAGCGTCGGGCCGGACGACGTCGTCCTGGATGTCGGCGCGGGAGATTGCCAATACAAGCCTCTCTTCGCCGGCCGATGCAAATACCTGAGCCAGGACGTCGGCGGCAAGGACAAGGCTTTTTCTTACGATCAGATCGATATCCGGTCGGAGATTTACGACATCCCGCTGCCCGATGAGAGTGTCACTGTCATTTTGTGCACGCAGGTCCTCGAGCACCTGCAATACCCGGCCAGAGCGTTGAAAGAAATGTATCGGCTCCTGAAACCCGGCGGCCGCGTGTGCTTGACCGTGCCCTTTGCAGCGGACGAGCACATGCTCCCCTACGATTATTTCCGATACACGCGGTATGGCCTGGATTTCCTGTTCCGCGAACAAGGTTTTCTCCCGCCAAAAATCGATCCGCAAGGGGGCAGGTTTATTTTCTTTGGGAAGATGATCAAGGACTTGTTCCCGATGCTGGTGATAAAACGGGTGGGCCTCCAAAGGGCCATTTACCTGGTCCAGGCCCCTGTTGTCGTGCCCCTCCTGGTGATCCTTTACTTCCTGGATAAAATCGACAGGAACACGATTCTCACGCAGAACTACGATGTGGTCGCCCGCAAACCCGGCCTTTAACCATTCATTTCAATCACGGATGCACACGGATAAACACGGATGCAAGCGGAATTCCTCTCGCGGCAAACTCGTCACCAAATAGTGAATCGTTGCACAAGGCTTCAGACAATATGTTCTCCTCTTAAAATCCGTGTTCATCCGTGTTTACGCTCGTTTTTTTCTGAATAGTTACGGCTTAAGCCTTCACCCTCCGAAGCGTCTCCAGGACGGATCGACTGGCGCTTTCCACGGACACGGACTTCATGCAGTTCACGATCGATTCGGCCGTGCCGCGGATGTCACGGCCGTCGTAGCGATAAAAATCAAGGTTCTTCCCTGCGACGGCCGGGTTGGGCACCAGCGAGTAGGGGCGGCCGTAAGGTTCCACGGTTTTATTCCAGGTCGGCGTTTCGATGATGATCTGACCGGGCACTTTGACGGCTGCGGCCAGGTTCATCAACACGGTGTCCACACTGAGGAACAGGCGGCACCTGGCTATCAGCGCGGCGGCCTGGCACAGGTTCTGGGTTCGAGGCGCAAATACGCGGCGAGGGTCGAATTCCGCCAGCAGTTGCGCGTTGTCTTTTTCCTCGTCGGGCCCTCCCATCAGCACTATGGACAGCCGCCGTTCGGCGCCCAGCAGGTCGCGAATCAAGCGCGCATAATAAGGCAGAGGCCAGCGCCGCAACGCCAGATTCTTGGTCCCGCCCGAACCCACATGAATCCCCAGAAGAGCCACCGGGTCCAAACCCTGCCGTGTCACGAAATCCTCGGCCCACTGCCGATGCTCCTTCGACAGGTAGAGTTCGTAATCGTGCCGCTCCAGCAGCGGTTTGGCATCGAGCAGTTTTAGAAGAGCCAGGTTGTTGTCGATGCAATGCGCCGAGTAGTCGAGGGGAAGGGTTCGATTGACCAGCAGGCGCGTCACGCCTTGGGCCTGCCCGTAATCATGACTGATCCGAACCGGCGCGCCGATCAACCGCGCCACCAGCCGGTACGCCTGACGGCTCTGCGGCATGGGATTGATCGTAATATCGTAACGCTTTCGAAGTGTTCCAATGTAGCTGATCGCCCCCAACGCCCCGGCGGCAACGAGATTTTTCTGGAGCACAGTGTTGAGGTGTGGATTTCCCGAAAGAAGATCCCTGGCTCCCGGCCACATCACCAAGGCATCGATCTCCGCGTCAGGAAAGTGCAGTCGCAATTCGTGAATCAGCGGACTGGCAAAAAGGGTGTCCCCATTTCCCGCGAGTGAAATGACCAGTACTTTCATCCTGTGCGCGCGAGCAGCTTCAGAGCTGCATGATTTTCTTCAGCAAAGCCGTGGTGGACTTCCCAGGCACAAACGGAAGAATGACGATTTTTCCGCCGTTCTTTTCGACGACCCGACGCTCCTCCTGGTTCAGGGTGTCCAGGGTGTAGTCCCCCCCTTTGACGTAGATGTCCGGGCGCGCCTCGGAAAGAAAGCGCGTGGCTGCCTTTTCGGCAAAGATGCAAACTCCATCCACACATTGCAGCGCAGCCAGAACAGCCGCCCGGTCCCACTCCGAATTCAGCGGACGCCCCGGACCCTTCAGTTGTGCCACCGCAGCATCCCCGTTGACTCCCACCAAAAGAGCGTCTCCAAGGTTGCGGGCCGTTTCCAGGTATGTCACATGGCCCAAATGCAGCAGGTCAAAACAGCCGTTGGTGACAACCAGCCTCTTGCCCGCATCGCGGAACGCCGCCCGCCATTGCTGCAGCCGGTCCCAGGGTATGATTTTTTCCTGAAAATGCACCCTGACATTCTGGCCAAACCTTTTCCGGCTTTGCAACGACATTCAAAGGGAGGAAAGGAGTGGGGACGGCCCGTCCCCATTGTTTTTGTTTTGGGTAAAGGGTTCAACAAGACTCAACATCCAACAACCAACAATCCAACATCCAACGCCGATAGCAGCCCTGGTGGAAAGTGGAGAGCCATTCCTTCGCACCTCTCACTTCTTACCTCTCACCTCCCTTGACTCCGTAATGGATGCTCATTATGCCGCCCATCAGGTTGATCACCCGAGTCTGGCCCAGCCCAAGCTCCCGCATCTTCGCCGCAACTCCTTCCTGGCTGCCGTAATGTTTCAGGGATTCCAAAATGTAAGCGTACGCCGCCGAATCGCCCCCGACCAACCCACCCAGGGCCGGGACAATCGATCGCAGGTATGCAAAATAAATCGCCCGCCAAAGCCGATTGGAAGGTTTTCCGAACTCGAGCACCAGCACCCGGCCACCGCGCCTGGCAACGCGATGCATTTCTATCAAACCTGATTCCCAATCCGCCAGGTTGCGCAAACCGTAACCCACCGTGACAATATCGAAACTGTTATCCTGACACGGCAAGCGTTGTGCGTCGGCGCGGATGAATGTGGCCGCGGCGCCGGCCGGTTGATCCCCGGCGTTCTGTCGGGCCGGGCATCGCGCTTTGAGAAGTCTTGTGCGCGCAACACCCAGCATTGGGCCGCTGAAGTCCAATCCCACGACGCTGCCTCCCCGCCGGGCTAATCCCAGCACCAGGTCGCCGGTCCCGCAACATACGTCCAGCGCCGTCTCCCCCGGTCGAACCTGGGCCAGGCCGAGCAGACGCGATTTCCACAGCCGATGAAGCCCAAAGCTCTGCAAATCGTTGATCAAATCATAACGCCGCGCAATTTTGGAAAAGAGGTCCTCGACTCGCGCCGCGCGCTGCGGACCGGGTTGGTAGAATTTGGTTGTGGCCATGGGATGAAGCTGCCGCAATGAGATTGGTCCATTCGCGCCGCTGAAGCGACTCAAATTGGTACAGCCGCAATAAGAAAAGGACGTTTGGCCCGGATAAGAAAGAAAATCGCATTCTGCTGGCTTGAATTCTGCTGGCTTCTGCTGCCGTTCGATCGAGATGAGAATCCTATGGACCAAAATAAAACAATCCTGATAGTCGATGACAACGAAGTCATCGTCAAAACGCTGGCGCTCAAGCTCGAGGCGGGCGGTTACAGAACCATCAGCGCCCTCGATGGCTCCGAAGCCCTCAGCGCGGTCCGAAAGGAAACCCCCGATCTCATTCTGCTCGATATCAGTTTTCCGCCCGACGTGGCAAGCGGCGGAGGAGTTCCGTGGGATGGGTTCCGCATGCTCGAATGGTTTCGTCGAATGGAAGAAGCCAAGTCCATTCCTACCATCATCATCACAGGCGGCGAAGCGGCCAAATACAAAGACCGCGCGCTCGCGGCCGGCGCCGCCGCATTCTTCCACAAACCCATCAATCATGATGAACTGTTGGGGACGATTGCGAAGATCCTGAGCCAACAACCCAAACCAACGGTTGCCCAGCGCTGACCGGCCTTGCGGCCGACGTTCACACGGCAGGCTCCCAGGGCTTTCCCGCCGAATCAACCCGATCCGAACTAGAACTTCCCGCTCGCAGGCTTCCCCGCCTCCACCACAGGATCCCGCCTGCCGCCGCCCAGAAAAGACTGGCACTCAGCGTCAGCATGGACATCGCGACGGCATCGGCTCTTGAACGAAAAACGAGGCTTGCAATTATATTCATTTCTCGTACTTTTTTCGAGCCTTCAGGAAGCGAGCGTAGCTCAGTCTGGTAGAGCGTCACGTTGCCAACGTGAATGTCGAGGGTTCAAATCCCTTCGCTCGCTCCAATTCTTTTCCCCAATATTTACAACCCTTTCGAGGGTCTTGGTTGTTGTATACACCCGCTGCATGACAAAAGCATGAGAGAGGGCGGCTCACGGATCGAAAATCGGCTGTTCTAAATTGGCCGTGAGCGTGTACTCGGCCAGAGAGGCGGTGCCCCCGCCGAGCGACCGGACGTTTCCGATGACAATCGGGCACAAATCGGCGACGCGACGGAGCAGCTTGGACGCTTCATACTGGCGAGCAACGCGACAATCAACCTGGCTGGGAACGTGTTTGAGTGGTGTTGGGACTGGTATGATTCAAACTGGTACGGCAACACCGGTGCAACGCAGGACAACACTCCCGGCCCGGCAGGTCCTTCGGGCCAGCGTGTGCTGCGCGGTGGCGCCTGGGACAACAACCCCTTCGACGCTTTCTTTACCCGTACGTCTTATCGCTACGACAACGGCGTCGTCGGGCCGTCGTTCGCCTACTATGACTTTGGCTTTCGGTGTGCGCGGGGGTTTTAATGGTGGGACCCTTAACCGATCTGCATTTCGACGGAATGTTCGCGGCGGTCGTCCAGCAAAGGCAACGTATCAGCAGGGAGCGGCCGGCCGTCAAGGGATAGTCGCCTGTCTCCGGAAGGGGCGCCCGGGAGCCTGGTGATGCGGATGTGGTAGGGGGTTTGCCGGTAGCGGTAGTGCAGGGTGAAAGTGCTCCAGGTTTTGGGGAGGCTGGGAGTCAGGCGCAGTTGATCGCCTTCCAGATTCACGCCAAGCAGGGTTTCGAGCAGGAGCCGATACATCCAGCCGGCGGAACCGGTGTACCAGGTCCAACCGCCACGGCCGGTGTGGGGCGCGACGGCATAAACGTCGGCCGCCATGACGTAGGGTTCAACTTTGTAGGTCGCAATTTCGTCGGGAGTGGCCCCGTGGTGCAGGGGATTGAGCAGCGCGAACAGCTCCCAGGCACGGTCCGTATCTCCCATCAACGCAAAGGCCATGGCAGTCCAAATGGCGCCATGCGTGTATTGTCCGCCGTTTTCGCGTATCCCGGGGAAATAGGCCTTGATGTAGCCCGGATTGAGGGAGGACTGATCGAAAGGGGGATCGAAAAGCTGGATCAACCCGGCGTCGCGGCGGATGAGGCGCTCGTCCACGGCTTGCATGGCCTGGCGGGCGCGCTGCGGATTGCCGGCGCGGCTGATGACCGCCCAGCTTTGCGGCAGGGAATCGAGCTGACACTCCTGATTGCCGGAAGAGCCCAGCGGTTCGCCGTTGTCGAAGTAGGCGCGTCGGTACCACTGGCCGTCCCAGGCCTGATGCTCGATGTTTTGTTGCAGTTGACGGGCCTGGGCGAGGCAGCGCTCAGCTAAGGCAGTGTCGTTGCGTCGGCGCGCCAATGCTGCAAATTGGGTCAGCACGTCGTAGAGGAAGAACGCCAGCCAGACACTTTCGCCGCGCCCTTCCTTTCCCACCAGATTCATCCCGTCATTCCAGTCCCCGCCACCCATGAGCGGCAGGCCATGCTGGCCGAAATTGAGGCCGCGTTCGATGGCGCGAACGCAATGTTGATACAGCGTGCCCGACGTTTCGGAGCGATTGGGCAGGTCATAGTATGAATCCTCCTCCGGCTTGAGGGGGCGGCCTTCGAGAAAGGGAATGGATTCGTCGAGCACACCGGTGTCGGCCACGCACGCGACGTAGCGGCAGGTGGCGTAAGGCAGCCACAGATAATCATCCGAGATATGCGTGCGCACGCCGCGACCGGCCGGAGGATGCCACCAATGTTGCACGTCGCCTTCGCGGAACTGATGCGCCGCGGCGCGCAAGAGATGCTCACGGGTGAGGGCGGGTTCGGCATGCACCAGTGCCATCACATCCTGCAATTGATCGCGGAAGCCGAAGGCGCCACCGGATTGGTAGAACCCGGTGCGAGCCCATAGGCGCCCGCTCAAGGTCTGATACAACAGCCAGCCGTTGGCCATCACATTAACGGAGGGATCGGGGGTTTCGACCTGCACGGCGCCGAGCGTCCGATTCCAATATTGCCAGACGCCTTCGAGGGCGCGACGGCTGGCCTCAGCGGGGCGGAAGCGGCGGATCAGGGTTTGGACTTCAACATCGCTCCGCCCCACCCCGAGGCGGAAGCTGGTTTCCCGTTCTTGCCCGGCGGGCAAATCAAGAGTCACCTGCACTGCGGCGCAAGGGTCCAACCCCGCTCCTGTTTTTCCTGAGAGCCGGGTCCGCTTGAGGGCCGCCGGATTGGACAGACTCCCGTTTCGGCCGAGAAACTCCCTTCGATCCCCGGTGAAGGTTCGCCTGGGATCACCCATGTCCACGAAGGCGATGCGTTCGGCGAACTCGGTATTGAACGGATTGCGCGCCAGCAGGGCCCCGGTCTTGGGGTCAACCTCGGTCTGGACGTGCAGCAGGCTTTTTGGGCGCAATTCCCCCAGCACCCATTCCCAGTAGCCGGTGACGGACAAACGGCGCGGCCGTCCCGAGAGGTTGCGCAACTTCAGGAC
>DASRKU010000345.1:0-4022 GCA_035648815.1 Verrucomicrobiia bacterium
GCCATCGGTTTGTGCACCGTTTTGGTGGAGACCGCCGATCCGGCATTGCTCCAGCGGTTCACTTCAGCGGGCGCAAGACCCGCGAATTTTTGCTGCAGCGGACGCGTTGCCACGACGGCCTCGGAAAAAGCTGAACTGCGGCGGACCACCGGAGCAGACGCGGTCGAAATGGAATCCTCTGCCATTCATGCTGTGTGCCGCGAGCGCGGCGTTGCGTGCGCGACGGTTCGAGTCATTTCGGATGTTGCGGGAGAAGATTTGCCGCTGGATTTTAACCGGCTATCCAAACCGGACATGAGTGTGGATTACGGAAAGCTCGCGGTGTCGATCGCGCTGGCGCCATGGAAGATTCCCGCGCTGTTAAAGCTACAACGGCAAACCAGTGCCGCCGCCAAAGAACTGGCTCGGGTCCTGGCCAGCTTTCTGGAAATGGAAGTTCGAGAATAGTTAAAAACCGAAAACCCTCACCCCGGCCCTCTCCCGTCCGACGGGAGAGGGAGAACGTGTTCACGCGTTCGCTGCAAACCATAGCCCAATACAATCCAAATCGTGCGGTGCTGTTCCCTCTCCCGTCGAACGGGAGAGGGTTAGGGTGAGGGCTGCTTGTGCACACGCGAGGAGTTGAAGATTACCCGACGCTGCGGCATACGCTCGCACGGAAAAGCGGCAGAGGGCAGCCGCACTCCAAGACCTGGCGGATATTCCAGCGCTACCGTCCGGCCGCGCGCAGCGCGGCCCTACCCAGACAGTTATTCAGCCTGCGCTTTGGGCGTGGAGGGTTGGGTGGGCGCTTGTTCCTTGGCGTGCTGGCTCCAGGTGATCAGGGCGGCGCCGAGCACGATGAGCACTACCCCGGCCCAGCGGAGGGGCGAAACCCGCTCATGGAGGAACCAAATGGCTGCGAACGTCGCGAACACAAAGCTCAAGCCCGTCAGCGGCCACAGCAAGCTGATGTCACTTTTGGACATCAGGAACAACAGGCAGCCAAAAAAGAGGGCTTCAAAAAAAACGCCCAGCAGAATCTGCGGATTGGTCGCGCCGACTTTGACCAGCCGCGCGACCCCGGATACCGAGACCACATGCGCATCGCCCATCTCCGTCATGCCTTTTTTCAAAAGCACGACGCCCGCGGACTCGAACGCGAGCCCGACCAGGAGAATGAGCAGTAGTTTTATCATGCGATCTATGTCAAATCGGCGTATCGAATCAGTTGAATGTGCTGCCTGACAACTTCCTCTTTCACGCGGGAGCTGATCAAGGCCTGAAACTCGTGCTTAAAATTGTCGAGAGAAGGATGCGAGTAAAGCTCGGAATCGCCGGGCGGCAGGACGGGCAGCAATTTCAACAGGTATTCCTCATCCACCCGGTCGTTCTCAAGCAATCCGAAAACCTGGCTGGTATGGCGGATGTGTTTGCGGTCGAGAATCGGCAAGGCTCGCCGTGAGAGGAAAAAGTAAACAGCCGCATGCAGCGATCGGTAGGTGCGGTTGCCCCTGGCCAGTCTCGCATCGAGCCAGAACGGTTCGCGGGTCAGCCGCATATGCCGGATGCCGAGCGATTCCGCATCTTCCATCAGGATCCGAAACACAACCGGGTGCAGGTGCATGTGCAGGTGGCCGTTGACATGGTCCAGGGGAAGGCCTGTTTCGTGGAACAATTGAAACTGGCGATGTATCTCCCGCCGCAAGCCATCATGCAACCCGCGCCGGGCAAAGTACCGCAGCCCGGCCCTGACGGGCTCTTCGCTGAATTGTCCTTTCGAATCCACCAGGCCGGGGATGAGGTCCGGAGCCAATGCGGAGTGTCCGCAGAGCAAGGTGAGGTGGAGTCCGATGCCGAGCCGCGGATTTTCCCGAGCCAGCTTTACAGCCTCTTCGCACGCGCACTCGTTCATCATCAGGCTGGCACTCATGAGGATTCCCTGCTGATGGGCCTGGACGACGGCGGCGTTGATCGATTGCGAACGGCCGAAATCGTCCGCATTGACGATGAGGCGGCGGGCAGGGGGGCTCATGACCCGGTATCAGGCGCCATAATTGGGCGCCACTGCTCCCGAGGCGAGCCGGAACCAGGTGCGGAGGATCAGCAGGATTTTTTGTCCTTTGTTGAGGCGGGTCAGTTCAGGGCCAAAAACGTTAAACCGGCGCCGCTCGAGCTTTCGAAACAGGCGCCAATACACTGATCCCATTAATTCAGCGGCCATCATGGCCCGGCGATCCTCCGGGGGCAGCGTATCGCGCGCCGACTGGTAAAAATGCCGCGCCCGTGCCGCGACGCTGCCAGCCAGTTCATAGAAACGCGGCGAGTACTCCGACCGCAGAATTTCCTCTTCACTCACGCCGCAGCGCGCGAGTTCGGAAAGCGGCAGGTAAATCCGTTCGCGTTCGGCATCCGCCCGAACGTCGCGAAGAATATTGGTGAGCTGCAAAGCTTTCCCGAGAGAAATCGCGTAATCGCGACAGGCCGGATTCTTGTATCCAAAAATCTCGATGCTGAGCAGCCCCACGGCGGAGGCAACCCGGTAACAATAGAGCTCCAACTCATCAAAGTCTCCGTACCGTTTGATGTCCAGGTCCATGCCGACTCCCCGGAGAAGCTCATGGAAATGTACCGGGGGCAGGCCGTACTGGCGGATCACCGGCTGCAACTCGCGGTTGACGGCAAAGCGCGGCGTCTCATTTCCGCATGCCCGTTCAATGTCCTCCCGCCACAAGCCGAGCTGTTGCCGGCGCGTTTCCAGCGGAATGGAATCATCGTCGGAAACGTCATCGACTTCGCGGCAGAACGCGTAGAGCGCGGACATGGCGTCGCGCCTGGGTTTGGGCAACAGAACGAACGCCAGCGCCAGGTTGGAGGCGCTTTTGCGCGTAATCGTCCGGCTCTCGTTCATGATCGCGAACTCAAGGCCTCGTCGAGGGTTGATCTTCGCTGCGGACCGGCGGCAGCCCTCCCGCTTCGGCCAGGGTTGGATTGCGTTTGCGATCCCGATGGCGGCGATGGCGGTGTTTATGCCCGAAAAGCCTGCCTTGTTTCAAGCTCTCCAGCACGCGCCCCAGCCGTCCCCCGCTGGATTCGCGGAAGGCGTAATGCGGGCGCCGCGGAGGTTTGCGAAAAAATACCGCCCAGATGAACACAAAAAACGTTATTAGGAGCAACACTCCCACCATGATCAGGAGTCCCCAGTCCCGGGGAACAAAATCGCTGAGCGTGCTTCGAATCTGCTCCTCAATCGGAGGCGCGAATGACATCCAAATCATTTTCATGTGGAATTCTCGTTACTGGCGGACATCGCCTTCTCTTCGTCTTCGTCGGTCGTCGTGCTGATATTCAGGCGTTGCATGCGGTATCTCAAGGCATGTCGGCTCAATTTTAGCTGTTCGGCGGTTTTTGTCAGGCTGAAATGGTTCCTTTCCAGCATTTCTCCGATGAGCTCCCGCTCAAATTCGGCGAGCAACTCGTCCAGGGATTGATCGCCGGTATTCCTCGGAGCCGACCTGCGATGCAATTGAGTTTCCAATCGAAAATCCGGCAGGCTGGCCGCCTGCACCTGGTCCGATTTCTCCAGGATCAGCGCCCGTTCGATGACGTTCTTGAGCTCACGCACGTTGCCCGGCCAATGATGGGACAACAACCGTTCCTTGGCGGCGCGCGAGAGGGTTTTGACCCGCGTATTGATTCCAGCGCTGAACAGTTTCAGGAAATGCTCGGCCAGCACCGTCACGTCCTGCGCCCGTTCCCGCAACGGCGGCAATCGCATCTGCACCACGTTCAGCCGATGGAACAAGTCCTCGCGGAATTGCGAGTCGCGAATGGATTGAATGATGTCCCTGTTTGTCGCGGCCAGCAGGCGCACATTCACTCGAAGCTCCTGAACTCCTCCCACACGGGTGAAACTGCCATCCTCCAAAAAGCGCAGCAACTTCGCTTGCAAGGGCCGGCTCATGTCGGCGATTTCATCCAGGAAAATGGTGCCCCCGTCGGCTTCCTCCACCCGCCCGGCTTTCTGCCGCACCGCCCCGGTG
>DASRKU010000346.1:0-5118 GCA_035648815.1 Verrucomicrobiia bacterium
ACTGGAACCGGATGAGTTTCGTTGAGAATGCCCGCAATCGCCTCCGCACCGGCCGCATTCTCCAGCGCACTCCGAATCCCTCTTTCAGGCGTAAATCAGCAAGTGAATATCATCGGGCAGAAGGCTCGCCACATTCTGGACAACGTCCCCGCGAAGGAGCGAAACCAGCCCCTGCCGGTCGGGAGCGCCCAGCACTAGCTGCGATGCTCCCATGGTCGCGGTGATGTCCACAATGGTCTCTGGCAGAGAGTGGGGTCACATCTGAATAATTGACAATTGAATATCGGCAGCGGTTCGGCGGTTCGAGAATCGGTTGAGCGTGAGTAAAGAAGAACAAGCCGCAATTCAAACACCTGTGCCAAATGTCGAAAATCGAGATGTGACCCCAGAGGACCTCTCTGACCGCTCCCCTCAAATCCGTGTCCATCCGTGGTTAACACTCCCGCCCTCCTGGTCACTGCTGACCGGACGCCTTGAGAAAACCACTGTCACCGAGCCACTCCGCCATTCGCTGGGGCCAATTCCTGACGGCTGCAAAAGACGATCGATCGCCCATGTTGAAGGCGTGCTTGCCCCTGGCAAGAAAGTGGGCCTCCACGGGCACCTTTGCTTCCCTAAATTTCTGCAAAAGCTCCATCGTCACTTTGTCGCAGCCGTATTCGTCGTCGTTGGCGCAGAGCAGAAACGCCGGCGGCGCATTCGATGCAATTGTTTCCGGGGGCGTGCCTCCAGGATAAATCAGCATCTGGAAATCCGGACGTCCATTGACGCGATCGATCGGATCGGATGCCGTGGGGTCGCCGTCGCCGTTATCAAAAGCGATCATCATGATCACCGCGCCGCCCGCAGAGAAGCCGAGCATGCCAAGGCGGTGTGGATCGATATGAAATTTGCCGGCCTGGCTTCGGACCAATCGCATGGCGCGGTATGCGTCCTGGCGCACATGGTTCAGGGTGTAAGGTGAATTCTCCTGTTTTGGGAGCCGGTACTTCAGGACAAAAGCGGTCACTCCCAGGTTATTGAGATACTCGGCGGCTTGCCTGCCTTCCGCATTGTAGACCAGGTTCTGAAATCCGCCCCCTGGCGCGACGACCACCGCGCAGCCGTTTGCCTTGTCCTTTGGCGCCATGAATACCGTGATCGAGGGATTGTGGACGTTGCGCACCCACCAGTCCTTCGCCAGTTCCGGTTCATCCTTGCGATTTTCGAATCCCGGCGCCCCGTTGGGCCAGAGATGTATCACCTCCGGCGCGTGCTGAGCAAACGCCGCGAGGGGGAATAACACGGCAATGAGAAGCACGTGGATAGGATGGATCGCGTTTGCCATGCTGACGATCATTACCGCGTGAGCTTCGATTGACAATGGAAATTGGAATCCGTGGCCGCGCTTCGTGAGAACGCGGCTAACCCCAGCCTCCCGCCTTTTCAATGCCTTATTGCGCATCTGGTGTTCTCTCAGTAAAACGTCCTCATGTGCGAATGGAACAGATGGTTGTCTGCAAACTTGAACACGTGTTGCGGCCGTCGAGTTCTTTCCGCAACCCCTCCGCTGAAGGTTTGATCAGTCCGTACGCCCGAAAAAACAAGAACCACTAACCAATATCAGAAATGAAATTATTTAGCACCCTCCTCGCCGGTTTCTTATTATCCACCACCGCACATGCCGAGCTTGCGATTTACCTGCAAAGTTACACTCAAACCGAAACCGGTCTTGGAAGAACGATCAACTCGGTTTACTCGGGATATTTCATAATTGATAACCAGGGCAGCCAGAACATCCAAATTGACGTTTCGATCAGGAGCAAAAGTTTCTGGGTGTGGACTTATTCGAATTGGACTGCAAATTATCTCCGCACTATCTCTGGCCAAACATTCGTCATGTCGATCCCAATGTATGACTTGGGCTCTTGCTTTATGAAGGGCACCGTTTCCAGCATTAACGTCGGATCTGGCTATATGCCAATCCCGAGAAGCATGATCATGTCAGGCATTTGCCTCTACGGGAGCGATCCTGACGCAGAAGCCATCGAATTCAAGGGCCGGCTCACATTCGACAGCAAAGACACTGTCACAGCCAATCTTGCAGGGAACAATATGGCGGCCGAGCTGGCCACGATGAGAGCCAAACTTCTCGCCAAAGGCTATACCGAGAATCAGACTCAGTGATCGCTCCCGGCACTCGTGGCCGCGTTTCGTGAGAACGCGGCTAACCCCCAACCTCTCGCCTTTCAGTGCTGATGGGGACGAGCCGTCCCCACCCCTGTCGTTTCAGCGGCTTGTGAGGCGCCAAAAGGTTCGGGTGTTCGTGCCGGATAGATTCAACTGATATTGCAGAGTGGATGCATTGAACAGCGGAGGAGCCGCAACGTCTTGCTTGCTTTCCTGCACCGGCAACTTTTAATGAGTGTGCCGTGATGTTGCATCGCCGCTCCATTCTGAACGCCGTTTTTGTGGCTATGATCATCCTGGCCGCCGGCGCGGCGTTCGTCGTATGGCGCCATCAGCAGCGCGCGGCGCTGGTGCTGCGCGGGGTGCCGAAAATCCCCGATTTGAGCCGCTGGCATGCCTCCCTTTCAAACGAAGTCAGCGCGGCCACGGTCCAGGTGATGACGGCGAAGGACCCGGTCGATCCGCTCGGCCGGCTGGCCTGTCTGTATCTCGCAAACGGCTATGCGGGCCAGGCGTTACAGTCGCTGCGCACTCTGGCGGCAGCTCGAACCGGCGAACGCGCGCTGGGCATACTTGCAGGGGTACGCGCACATGAACCTGGGAGAAACGAACGAGGGAGAATAGGCGATCCAGGAATCCCTGAAGCTGGATCCCACGTATGTGCCCGGATGGATTCGGCTGGGCGATGTCCGCACTAAACGCGGCGCGCTGGACGCCGCGCATGAATGCTACGCGCAGGCTGTCGCCGTTGCTCCCAACGACCCGAGAGCGGCCTTCATGTTCATCAGCGCGGACGCTCAGCGCGGGACCAGTGACGATCTGCGCCGCCGCGTGGCGAAGTTGGCGCAGGCTCATCCTGAGATCGGGCAAGTGCACGAGTTGCTGGCGCAGATGCGCATTGCGATGCAGGATCCGGCCGGCGCCGAGAAAGAGCGCCGGCTTGCGGCCATGGCGCCCTGGGGAATACCCACTCAGGACGAGTGGATCGACGGCCTGACGCAATTTTCTTTTTATCCGGATTTTCTCAGAATACGCGCCGACAAAGCGGCATCCGAACACAGGTTCGATGCCGCCGAGAATCTCCTGAAGAGAGCGCTGCAGATTGCGCCGGCCGATCCGGATTTGCTGGAAAAGATCTGTCCTGTCTACGAGAAAATGGGGCGGGCGCAGGAGGCCATCGAGGTCATGCGGCAGGGCGTGGCGGCATGCCCGGACAATCCCGGCGTGCGCCAGGAGTACGCTCGATTGCTTTGTTCCCAACGCCGGGTGGAGGAAGCCGTTGCAATGCTTCGCGCCGCGTTGCAGCGCTGGCCGGAGCATGCGGGATTGCACATGGCGCTGGGGATTGCGTTGAGCAGCGCCGGCAGAAAAGAAGAGGCCGTGCCGGTGCTGCGCGAAGCGGTCCGGCTCGATTCCACCCTGGTCGAGGCGCGATACGATCTGAGCGCCTGCCTGCTGGCGGTCGGTCAGCGGGCCGAGACTCGCACGAATGCCGAAGCAACACTGGTGATGCGCCCCGACTACCCGAACGCATTGCTGCTGCTCGGCAGCGTCGCCCTGGACGACGGCGATCTTGGCGTCGCCGAGCCTTCCATAACCCGGTTATTTGCCCTTCGCCCGGCGGATCCGCGCGCGCAGGTGCTCTACGCGGAGTTGCATCGGCGCAAAGGCGCGGAATTGGAGCGGACGGAAAAGTTCGCCGAGGCGGAAGAACAATATGTGGCGGGGCTGCAAGCGCTGCCCAACTACACTCCATTGCTTCGGTCAACAAGATTGCTGGCTATGCGGCAACATCATGACAAGGAGGCAATCGACGCCTTCGGGGGCTGCGTCGTGGCCCAGCCCGGCAACGACGAGAGTTATCTCCTGCTCGGCCAGGCTCTGCTGAATGCGGGGCGCTCCGAGGATTCGCGCAAGGTTCTCCAGGAAGGACTGCAACTAGCGGAGAAAAACGGCGCTTCAGAGCGCGTGCGAGAGTTCAAGCGCTTGCTGGAACGCTAGCCACGCACGTTGCCGCTCTCAGAACCCGACGTCTTCGCCTTTGGGTTTGAGGCTCACGAGATAGTCGACCAAATCGTTCAGTTCCGGTTCACCGATCGTGCTTCCCCAGGCGGGCATGTAGAGCGGCGGCGGCGGGCGTTTTGCATCCAGCGCGGGGATTTCGCGCTGGCCCTTGGTGATGCGCATCTTTAATTCCGCCTTCGTATACCCGTCCGCCACGTATAACAGGCCTGGAATTTGTTGAGCGGTTTTCGCGTTTGGATTTGGCACGCCGCCCTTGGCATCCGCGCCATGGCATCCGGCGCAGCCGTATTTGCGATAAACCTGCCGGCCGCGTTCGACCGGTCCCATCAAGGACGGCAAACTCAAGGCGACATTCCGCTCGCGCAAATGCACCAGAAAATCTGTCAACGCGCGGGCTTCGCTTTCGGTGAACCCGAATTTTGGCATGACCGAACCGGGAGTGACGCTTTGTGGATCCCGGAAATGCGCCATCATCCACTCCGGCGAGCGCCTCAGGCCCACGTCATCCAGGGCCGGGCCCACTTTGCCGCCCTGGCCGGCCACCGAATGGCAGCCGATGCACCCCTTTTGGGTGAACAGCCGCTGGCCCTGGCCGGGGCTCGGAATCACTTTCATGGACGCGTAATATCCGGGCGCGGATTCGCCGGTCTGGCTGAGCATGAACAGCGTCACCGCTTCGAGATCGGCTTCGGGCAACTTCTGCGGCGGCATGGCGGAATTGGCCGTGACGGTTGAGGGAGCAAGGAAATGCCGCTTCAACCACTCGGGAGTATGGCGGGCGCCGACTTTGTCCAACTCGGGCCCGATATTGCCGCCGACGCCGCCCAGCTTATGGCAGCCGCGGCAGCCGCTATCTTCAAACACCTGCTGGCCGCGGGCCAATTGGGGCGCGCCGGGATTATCGGCTGCCTGGTGGCATTGGCC
>DASRKU010000347.1:0-3108 GCA_035648815.1 Verrucomicrobiia bacterium
GGCATAAGCGGCTTCATCCAAAACCAGGGCTGCCTTCTGCGCCATCACTTCCGAGCGCTGCCGCACCAGGACCCCAAAAGCCTCCCGTTCGCCCTCCAGCCGCCCAAAGGCATCCAACATCGCCAACTGGCTGGAGCTATGAAGCAGAGATTGATGATCGTGCGGCCCGTGAATATCCACCAGCCATTGACCGATGACGGACAAGGCGCTGAGAGTGGCGGGCGAGCCGTTTACAAACTGCCGGTTCGCGCCCGATGCCATCACGCTGCGCTTCAAAATCAGTTGATGATTTTCGCAAGGCTCAAGCCCATTCTCCTCCAAAAACGATTTCAACGGCGCTGTGAGCCGGCGCGTGTCGAAGACGGCTTCCACGACGCAATTGTCACTGCCCTCGCGGATCAAGGTGCGATCGGCCCGCTCTCCGAGCACCAGGTTGAGCGCCCCGATGAGGATGGATTTGCCGGCGCCGGTTTCTCCGGTGATCACATTGTAACCGGGCTGCCAATCCACCGCCAAATCCGGGACCAGGGCCAGGTTTTTGATGCGCAGGGAGCTCAACATGATTAGATTACCGTGCTCATTTGAGCGGATATGGCAACATTCGGCAAAAAGAATTTTGAATTCATTTTTCTCGGTTCAGGGACTTCGCAAGGCGTTCCCATCATCGGAAAGGATTATCCCCCCGCATTTCTCGCCAATCCAAAAAACCATCGGACCCGGCCTTCGATTTACGTTGCCACCGACGAGACGAAGCTGGTCGTGGACACGACGCCGGAATTCCGGATCCAGATGCTGCGGGAAAACATTCGCCGTCTTGACGCGGTGGTATTTACGCATCCGCACGCGGACCATATCATGGGGCTGGATGACTGCCGGAGGTTTTGTGATTTGCGGGGCGGGAAATCGCTGCCGATTTATGCGGGTGAGGAGACGATGCAGGTGCTCCAGCGCGTGTTTGCCTATGCTTTCCATGGCGGGCCGATCCCGAAGGGGTATTTCATTCCCGATCCGCGGGTGATCTCGGGGCCCTTTCGAGTGGGCGACCTGGAGATCATTCCGTTGTCGCTGCCGCACGGATCGATGAGCACGAACGGTTATTTATTTGTCCAGGACGGGAGAAAGCGCCTGGCGTACATGAGCGATTGCAAGGAAGTGCCGGCGGCGGCGGCGGAGCAGGCGCGAGGAGTTGAAGTGGCGGTGCTTGACGCCTTGCGCCGCGATCCGCATCCAACGCACATGTGCCTGGACGAGGCGCTCGCGGCGGCCCGGCGGATTGGGGCCGAACGCACTTACTTCACTCATCTGACCCACGATTACGACCATGACACGGCGCAGGCGGAGCTTCCGGCCGGCGTGCAGTTCGCGTATGACGGGTTGAAAGTGACTTGCTCCGGCTAAATGGGTTTCGAACACAGGCGAACAGTTGCTGTCGGATGCATGGCCATGTATTCTATTTTGCAGCCAACCGCATGAAACAAATTTGCATAGCAGCCTCAGCTCTTTTGCTCCTTTCCACACTGTTTGCCCGGGGCTCGGGTTTGGGCGACGAAGTCATCGTCATCTATAACAGCCGCCTGCCCGAATCGAAGCAACTTGCCGAGTATTACGCTCACAAACGCGGCGTTCCCAATGACCAGGTCTTCGGTTTCGAGTTGAACACCGAGCTGGCAATGTCGCGCTCGGAGTTCCGCACAAGCCTTCAAAAGCCGCTGGCGAAGTTGCTCGAATCTCGAAAACTCTGGCGCCTGGGGACCCAAATTGTGCGGGGCACCAACGGCGCGGCGCAGCGCGTGGAATACAAAGTCATGGAATCCAAAATCCGCTATGCCGTTTTGTGCTATGGCGTCCCGGCAAGCATCAACCCGGAACAGAATTTCAAGGAGCCCGGGCTGGACAAGCTTCGGCCCGAAATGCGCAGGGACGAAGCGGCGGTGGACACCGAGCTGGCGTTGCTGCCGATGATTGAAGAAAACCTGCCGCTGGCCGGGCCTTTGAGGAACCCGGTGTTTACCGCAACCAACCCGGCCGCCTTCCATCCAACCAATGGCGTGCTGATGGTGACGCGGCTGGACGGCCCGACGGTGGCGATTGCCCGCGGGCTGGTGGACAAGGCGCTGGAAGCGGAGACAAACGGCCTTTGGGGCAGAACCTACTTCGACATACGGGGCATCATGGACCCTGGCTACAAACCGGGTGACGATTGGATCCGAATCGCCTCCGAAGTGTGCCAGCGGCTGGGTTTCGAAATGGAGCTCGACCAGAAACCCGAAACGTTTCCTCCCGAATTTCCCATGAGCCAGATTGCGGTTTACTGCGGCTGGTATGACTTCAACGTATCGGGGCCTTTCACGCGTCCAGAAGTGGAATTCATGCCCGGGGCGTTCGCGTATCATTTGCATTCGTACAGCGGCGCGAACATCCGCAGCGCGACAAACTTCTGGGTGGGACCTTTGCTGGCCAAAGGAGCAACGATCACCATGGGCTGCGTCACGGAGCCCTACCTGGGCACCACCCCACAGGTGGGGCTTTTCCTGGCGCGATTCCTGTACCAGCGCATGACCTTTGGGGAGGCTGCTTACGCCGCCCAGCCGGTGTTGTCCTGGCAGACCACCATCATCGGCGACCCGCTCTATTGTCCGTTCCGACAAACGCCGCAGCAACTGCACGAGCACTTGCAGGCCATACACAGTCCCTTGATCGAGTGGTCGCACCTGCGCGTCGTGGATCTGAACCTGTCGCGCGGCGCCCCTCCAAGAGTGGGAGCCACCTACCTGGAAAGCCTGGACCTCACCAAGAAAAGCGCCGTCCTGTCCGAGAAACTGGCGGACCTCTATGAATCTCTCGGCAAACCTGCCTCCGCAATCGAGACCTATGAACACGCGCTGAACCTCAGCCCGACTCCCCAGCAAAAGGTCCGGTTGCGTCTCAAGCTGGCCGATAAATTGACGGAGTCGAACCTCGACCAAAAGGCCTGCGAAGATTACCTCAGCCTCTTGCGCGAAAACCCCGATTACCCGAACAAATTGGAGATTTATCGAAAGATGCTGCCCCTGGCGCAGAAACTGGGAAATACAGCCGACGTTGCCCGATACTCGGAACTGATCAGAC
>DASRKU010000348.1:0-2080 GCA_035648815.1 Verrucomicrobiia bacterium
GATTCGGGGGATTCATCATGCCCGAAGCGGAAACTACTCCCCGCTATTTCACGCCGGCGGGAACTGAATCCACGGCCTTTTTCGTGGCCATGACTGCGCAGGCATCCCGCGCTTTCCGGCCGTTTGACAAAGCTTACGCCGACCGCTGTCTGCAAGCCGCCGAGCGCGCCTACGAATACCTGAAGCAGCATCCAAATTTTGAACGGCCCAACCAGACCAACTTCAGAACCGGCGTTTATGAGATCCGCACAGAAATCAATGAAGCCAGCCATCGATTGAACGGCATTCCCAATAACCGCCTCTGGTCTCGCGCGGAACTGTGGGAAACGACAGGCTCACCGGAGGTGTTGAAGGAACTGGAAAAGAACATCGTCGCCGTCAATGCCCACGTGAACGACGATTTCGACTGGGAGGAAGTCAAAAACCTGGGCCTGTTCCGATATGCGATCTCCGAGCGGCCGGGACGCGACCCGGCTGTAGTGAAACTGGTCCTCGGCAAAATTCTCGCCGTGGCGGACGGAATCGTCCAGGTGGGCAAACGGCATGGATACGGAAGAACCCTTGGAACCACGTACGGCTGGGGCTGCAATGGCAGCGCCGCACGACAGACACTCTTGTTGATGGTCGCTGATCGGCTGACTCGCAATGAAGCCAAAGGACGCACCACTGAATACCGGGCGGCCTGCATGGATACGCTAAATTATCTTCTCGGCCGCAATTGCTATGGAAGATCGTTCATCACAGGTGTGGGAGGGCATCCACCGATGAATCCGCACGACCGGCGTTCCGGAGCGGATAAAATCGTGGATCCCTGGCCGGGATACCTTGTTGGCGGACCCTGGCCCAAGGCTACGGATTGGAAAGACGATCAAGGCGACGCGCGCACGAATGAGATTGCGATCAATTGGAATGCAGCCCTGATCTACGCGATGGCTGCGTTTCTGCAGGACTAAGTAATTTCAAATTTGAGATTTGAGATTGAAGAACCCTCACCCGCCCTTCGGGCACCCTCTCCCATCCGATGGGAGAGGGACGGGGTGAGGGTTTTACGCGCATCGCTCTGGCATCCCTCCGGGATGCTGAATCATACAAACTCCTACCGGAGGTCTCCGCTTCCGCCTTCGCTAAAGCTTCGGCGGACAAGTCGCTGCGACCTCCGGCTACTATCTGGCAACCCTCCGGGTTGAAGAACCTCTACACGAGTTCCGATTTTGCTTCGGCGGGCAAGGGCTTCGCAGCGTCGCCAAATGCGCTGGCAAGGATCTCCGGGTCGGGCGCGGCGGTGAACAGGCTGACGATTGGCATCACCAGCATCGGGATGCACATCGCAATGGCGCCGGCAATCGGGATGTGGGGCTTGCCCCAAAGCAGGAACAGGCCCACGGCGGTCCCCAGGCCCGTGATCATGGCCGCATACGCCCCCGCGCGGGTCGCGCGACGCCAGAAAAGACCGTAGAGATAGGGCGCCAGGAAAGCGCTGCTCAAGGCGCCCCATGCAATCACGAGGAGATTGACAATGACATCGACCCGGCTGAGGGCGATCCAGAGTGAAAGCGCGACGAACACTCCGCAGAGCAGGCGCATCAGGATGACGGTGTTTTTGGCGGTGGCCGGTTGTTTGCGCAAGGCGCCACAGAGGTCGATGGCAATGGCCGAACTGCTGACGAGAACGAGCGATGAGAGGCTGGACATGGATGCGGAGAAGACCATCAGCAGGATCACGAGCACGAGCCAGTGGGGCACGAAGGTGGTGATGAACAAGGGCATGAGCAAGTCCAGCTCGGGTTTGCCTGTCTGCGGATTCGCGATGGATGCCAGATCGGTTTTGGGATTGGTGAAGAACAAGTGGGTCAAAGCGCCGCTATAATAGGCTCCAAAGGACATGAACAGGGCGAAGACAGTGGCGATGATCATGGCGCGGCGGACATCGGCTTTGCTCCGGATGGAGTAAAATTTCTGGACCATCTGGGGAAGCGCCCAGGGCCCGAAGCTGGTGATAAGGACCAGGGCCGCCAGTGTGAGCCAGCCGGGGAACGGGGGACCGGATGGAGGTGGCGGGGCCGTCAGGGCGGGCATGAAC
>DASRKU010000349.1:0-7266 GCA_035648815.1 Verrucomicrobiia bacterium
CCCTCGCAACGGATTCATCCCCGAGCCTCCGCGGCGGCCGGTGGACGTGATTTATCTGTGTTCGCCGAACAATCCGACGGGCGCGGCGGCGACGCGCGAGCAGTTGGAAGCATGGGTGCGGTATGCTTTGGAACATAAGGCCGTCATTCTCTTCGACGCCGCGTACGAGGCATACATCACCGACCCGGCGCTGCCGCATTCCATTTTCGAGATCCCGGGCGCGCGCGAGTGTGCGATCGAATTTCGAAGTTTTTCGAAGAATGGCGGCTTCACCGGGGTGCGCTGCGCATACACTGTTTTGCCGAAATCCCTTTGCGCCAGGGCGGGCAATGATTCGCATCCATTGCATGCGCTGTGGCTGCGCCGCACCACCACGAAGTTCAACGGCGTTTCCTATATCACTCAACGCGGAGCGCAGGCCCTGTATTCACCGGAAGGCAAGGCCCAGGTCCGCGCGCTTGTCCGGCATTACCTGGACAATGCGAAGGTATTGAGGGAAGGCGCGCGCAAAGCGGGCTTGAAAGTCTTTGGCGGGATCAACGCTCCCTATATCTGGGTCCGAACGCCCAGGGGAATCACTAGCTGGCAGGCTTTCGACAAAATCCTGAACGAAGCGAACGTGGTGATCACTCCCGGCAGCGGTTTTGGTTCTCTGGGGGAGGGTTACTTTCGAATCAGCGCATTCAACAGCCGCGCAAATGCCGAGGAAGTGGCCGCACGCCTGCAAACGCTCGCATGGTAGCCCCGTCCGGCCCGCGCTCCCGGAGGTGTGATTAATAGTGGTGCGGGACGCAGTCCCTTGCCGCGGAGCGCGGCTGTGTCGAAGACCAGCCGCAGCACGTCGGAACACCTGAGCACACTGTATGGATCGAGGCGGCTGCGGCTGGTTTCTCGTCGCCGCGCTCCTCCAACAGCTAGTGCCTTCACTACTCACTCGTCGTCCAGAGGACTCAGTATTTTTGGAGCTTCCGCCCTCCACAGCTCGAGCCGATCCTGAATGCCGATGGCCGCCAGGTAATTCAGATCGATTTCTGACCTCGCGACGTTTTGGTTCCCGCGCGAGCATTCCTGCTCCAGGACATTGGCGGCATGCACCGCGGCCAGCGGGCCGCACGAGCAAAGGTCGCTTTGACCCGGGACGTGGTGGAAGGCGACCGCTTCCACGATCGTGGCGGGCAAACCCCAGAGACCGAGAAGGTACGCAGCGGCTCCGGCATGGCTGGCGCCGAATACCTCCAGCTCCGCGTCATGAAGGATCATCTTCTTCTCAAAAGACAGTGTCACCGCCATTTGAAATTGTTCGGGCATGCTCTGGGCGAGCATCAGTTTGCCGGCATCGTGGAGCATCCCCGCAGTGAACGCATCCTCGCATTCGGACGCCTCCTTTTTCTCAAGATGCAAAATTTTTCGGGCCAGCGTCGCGGTCCTGAACGAATGCGCCCATAACTGTTCCATCGAGAAAGATTTCATCCG
Source organism: Verrucomicrobiia bacterium (assembly GCA_035648815.1). Lineage (GTDB taxonomy): Bacteria > Verrucomicrobiota > Verrucomicrobiia > Limisphaerales > BOG-1460 > DASRKU01. Next base: position 1,474 of record DASRKU010000349.1, read on the forward strand.
GGTCCGATCGAAACATGAGAAAATATGCGCCGACAACACCAATGAGCGCACCGTGCCGATGCCCAAAAACTGGATAGCTTCAAACGGACTGCTCACTTTTCGAGCCAGGCCGATGGCGGCCGAATTCACGATCTGGAGCATCTTGGCGGTCATGCCCGGATCTTTCGCGACGATCAGGGCAATGGTTTCGACGGAAGAATTTCCCGAGTCGAGCTCCTTGATAATTTCGAGATAAAGCGATGGAAAGCTGGGCAGCGTGCCGAGCCGGCTAACCAGGCCCTGCACCTTTTTGTCATTAAGATAAGTATCAAGTCCGCCCACTCTGGCCAGCGTGGCGCGGAGCGCCTGGACCTCGAACGGTTTGGCCAAAAACTGGTGGGTCGACCCGAGGGAACGCGCGACTTCCTGCTGATCCTGCAGGCCCGAAAGAATAATGCGCGAAGTGCCGGGATGCCGCGTCCGGATCGCTGAGAGCAGCTCGATGCCGTCCATCTCGGGCATGTTGAGGTCGGATACGACCACGTCGAAATCGGATTGATCCATCAGTTGGAGCGCCTCGCGTCCATTTTCCGCGGTGGCGATGTCCCAGAGATCGCGCTCGCCCTGGAGCATCATCACGTAGAGCTCGCGCAGCAAGGGCTCGTCTTCAACAAACAAAATGCGCTTCTTCATAGAAATGGGACTGGTCCTGACTGACACTATTTGTGGTGAACATTATACAAGACAAGTAATCGGCAGCAGTTCCAATGCCTTGAGCCTCAATCGTGCCGCAGCCCCTTAAGATCCTGCGCTTCAATGCATGCTTTCCTTCCCCGAAAACTTGTATTAATGAAATGATGTGACCATCGCAGCCATCATCATCCTGGTCCTTGTCATCGCGAAAACCGCGGTTCAGATCTGGCTCGAATCGCTCAACGAAAGGCATGTGGCCGCCCACAGCCAGGGCGTGCCCGAGGCGTTCAAAGACATTGTCGACGAGCCGACATACGCCCGGTCGGTGCAATACACTCTTGCCAAGACCCGGCTGGCGCGCCTGGATTCTTTTTACCGCGCCGTGATCCTGTTGCTGGTGTTATTCAGCGGCGTTCTGCCATGGGCTTTCCATGGATCGCAGGAACGCCTGGGCAGCTCCGCATGGGCCATGGCAGGCTTCTTGTTCGGAGTCGCGCTGATCCTGACACTGCCCGGGCTGCCCATGGATTGGTATGAGCAGTTCCGGCTGGAGGAACGATTTGGGTTCAACACGACGACACAAAAGACCTGGTGGCTGGATCGCGCGAAAGGATTTTTGCTGTCGCTGCTCCTGGGCTATCCGCTGCTCGTGCTGGTGCTGAAGTTTGTGGATTGGACCGGGCCATTGTGGTGGTTCTGGGCCTGGTGCGCCGTGCTGGCATTCCAACTTGTCATGGCGGTGCTCGCTCCTGTCGTGATCCTTCCGCTGTTCAATAAATTCATTCCGCTGCCCGAAGGGTCGTTGCGAGAACGCTTGATGTCCCTGTCCCAACGCACCAGGTTCAAGGCCGACAGCATCCAATTAATGGACGGCAGCAAACGCTCCCGCCATTCCAACGCGTTCTTCACCGGCTTTGGCAGGTTTCGAAAAATTGTTCTCTTCGACACGCTCGTCCAGCAGTTGAGCGAACCGGAATTGGAATCGGTGCTGGCCCATGAAATCGGGCATTACAAAAGAAAACATATTCCCAAGATGCTTCTGTTTTCGGCGCTGAGCTCGCTGCTCGGGTTTTACCTGGTGTCGGTTCTGTCCGTGCAAGCCTGGTTTTACCAGGCGTTCCATTTCCAACCTGGCAGCATCGTCCCCGCTTTGTTGCTGTTCGGGCTCCTGGCCGGCCTGGTCACATTCTGGTTTTCACCGCTGGCCCACGCATGGTCTCGACGCTATGAGTACCAGGCCGACGCTTTTGCCGCGGATGTGATGCACGATCCCCGGCCGCTCATCACCGCCTTGCGCAAGTTGAATGAGAAAAATCTCAGCAACCTCACCCCGCACCCGTTCTACAGCGGCTTTTATTATTCACACCCAACGCTGCTGGAACGCGAGCGCGCGCTAGCAGCGTGTCGAACTTTCGGGTGCCCCGGGTGATGCTGTGCTGTGGAGGTGAACAGAGCGTGGGGCAGAAGCGGCCACGCTGCTAGAGTTTTTTGCTTCGCAAAAAGGGGAATATTGAATGAGAGCGGCTGATCCGCGCGGACACCCATCCGGAGAAGCGCATGAATGGCCCACGCGAAGCCGCGAAGCCCGCGAAGAGGCAGTTTACCGCAAGCGTTTCTTCTCCCTCTCCCATCGGATGGGAGAGGGCCGGGGTGAGGGCGCTTTTCTCGTCCTTCTCCCCTCCCATGGAAGCTCAACTTCAACCCCAAAACTTCGCGGGCTTCGCGGCTTCGCGCGAGTCAAATTTGGTTCACTTCACCCCGACTTCCATCTTGACCTGCCCTCGGGGCAGGAGCACTGTCAGGCCATAGTTTCTGAATCAGTGATGAAACCGAGGATGTTCATATGGCAAAGCAAAAAGTGACCTTTTCCTTTCTCGCACCCGAAGCAGTATCCGTCCAGGTAGCAGGCGACTTCACGGATTGGCAGCAGGCCCCGCTGGCTCTCAAAAAATCGAAGAATGGCCTCTGGAAGGTAAAAGTGTCCCTGGCTCCAGGCCGGTACGCGTACCGCCTTTTGGTCGACGGCCAATGGCGGGATGATCCGAAATGCCCGATCCGCGAGTCCAACGCCTTTGGGGGCGAAAACTGCATTTGCGTGGTGGACGGGGTTTAACATAACCCCACTGATTTTTTAACCACGGCTGGACACGGATAACTCCCTCAAATCAGTGAGTCAGTGAGTCAGTGAGTCAATGAACGAGAGAGGGTTGTCAGTGTTTCATTCTCTGACTCACTGACTCATTGACTCGCTAACTCAATAAGGGAAGGTAGGGCTGCGCTGCGCGCAGCCGGACGCACGCGGTGCGCCCCCACCTTCAAAATCCGTGTCCATCCGTGTTCATCCGTGGTTAAAATGCCTCCGCTCCACGTTGTAATCGGATTACTTTACAGCCTCGTCCGATTTGTTTTGCTCCAGCATTTTTTCCAAATCTGCGTTCCGGGGGAATCCCATTTCAAGCGCCTTGTTGTAGTGCCAGCGAGCCAGCTCGGGCCATGACGGCTTTTGGCTGATGTAAAAGACCGCCAGGTTGTAGTGGGCGCTGGCATATTTGGGATCAAGCTGTAACGCCTTCCGAAAAGCTGTTTCGGCTGGATGACGCATTCCCTTCTGGCTGAGCGTCAGCCCGAGATAATTTTGAATTTCGGGATTTTGAGGATCCAGTTTCGCGGCACGGCTTAATGCGTTCAGCGCGTCATCATATTTTTCCCGTCGAAAGTCCACCTGGCCCAGGACCAGCAGGCTGTAGGCATCGTCGGGACTCAGCGCGAGGGCCTGTTGGATATGCTTTTCGGCGTCGTCCAGGTGGCCTGATTCCAGTTGAATGGCCGACAGGTTGGCGAGCGTGTAGACGTTCTTCTCATCCTTTTGCAGGACCTGCAGATACTTTTCCTCCGCCTGGGCGAAGTTCCTTGCCGCAAAATCACGCCGGGCTTCGGACACCAGCGTCGCGGTGCCCGAAGGAAGTTCGCGGGCAGAAACGGCGGGAATGGATTTGGGGGCGTTGCCAGACGCGGTTTCCTGGCCCTGTTTAAACAACACGAGCTCCTCCGCGGTGTAGGGCACTTGCTGGGCCTCATAAATGGCAACGCGCGACCGCAGCGCTTCCAATTGAGCGGTCAGGTCCTCAATTTTTGCTGCGGCGCCTTTGCGTTTGCGGCCATAAAGCTCCTTCTGGGCGGCGTCTAGTTTCTTCTGCAGATCCGCCCGATCCCGCTCGAGTTGCTTGATGCGCGCGGACTCCGCAGCCGACAGGGGTTCAGGAAATGCGGGCAGCGGCGCCGCGGGGGCTGAGATGGCTTGAACACGGCTTTGGAGCGCGACCTTTTCCAATTCCAAAACCTGTTTGTCGGACTGGAGGACGGCAACTCGGGCGCGGGCCTCGGCCAATTGCCGGTTCGCTTCGGCACCGGCGCCAGGCGCTGAAACCGGCCGTTTGGATTCGGCCAATTGTTTTTTCAGAATCTCGTTTTCGGCGCGCAGCGCGACGATGGCTTGCGAGTCGGCTTCCAATGATTTCACGCGAGCTTCCAGTGTCTCTTTGTCGCGTGAAGATTGAGCAGCCAGTTGCTCCTGTTCGGAGAGCTTGCGCAAGGCATCCTCCAATGCTTTGCGGTCCGCTTCAGCCTCCGGGGCATTTGTCGGCGCGGAGTTCAGGCTCTCCAGTTTGGTCTGGAGCGCCAGCTTTTCGGACTCGAGAGTTTTTGCAAGATCGGCCTGTTCGGACACCTTGCGGTTGGCTTGGGCGAGTTGTTCCCTGAGCGATTCGATGGCCCCGTTCTGCTCCCGCACGCTTGCTTTGTTTTGCTGTTGCAAGGTCACCTGGAGAAGCCCGTTTTCCTTCTCAAGAGTTTTAATTCGTTCCTCGGCTTTAGCCAGTTCACGCGGATCCATGGCTGCCGGTTGCGCCGAAAGAGCTTCCTTGAGCTTGGCCTCCAGCAATTGCTTGTCGGCCTGCAACTGCCTGACCTGGTTCTGCAACAGGACCAGGTCATTGTTGGACATGGCCGGCTCGCGCGTGACGGCCTGGGTTGCGGATCGCGGAGCCGCATTGGTTGTGACTGTAGACGGAGTTGCCGGCGGCGCTTTGCCCGCCAGTTCAGCGATGCGTGACGCGAGGTAATTAAGACGGAAAGTGACTACCTTGCTGTTCCAATCGGGATAAATCTTTTGAAATTTCTGAAGCGCGATTTGCGCGTCCATGTATTTGGCCAAACCGGGTCCAGGCTGATTGCCATGGTCGAGGGCATCGCCCTCCTGGATGAGGTTGTAAATCTGGACGTATTGTTCGTCCTGGGCTTGCGCGCGGCCGCACGGCAAAAGAAGGGATGCCGACAACCCCGCCAACACGAGAAGGCGTTTCATGCTGGCATGTAATAATATCCGCGCAGGAATGGCAAACCATTCCATGAGGAAATGGATCGAGAGAGAACGCAGGGCACAGAGGGCATGAGGCCGTTAGGCGATCGGAGAGTGGCTGCGTCTCGTGAGAGCGCAGCCAATCATTCCGGGATCCTCGCTGGGGTTGTGCGATAAAGCCAAATCAGCTTATTGGCGTTTGCGGAAGATCATTCCCGCCGCCCCGAGACCTGCCAATGCCAGGATCGAAGGTTCCGGAATCGGGACATTGAACGGCAACGGACCATTAATCATTTCATTCGGTGAGCTGGGGTCAATGGAGCCACCGGCTGTGTCCGGAGTTTCCTGCCAGAGAAGGCTTTGGCCAGTGTAACCAGCCAAAGGACCGATAGCAGCACCACGAACTTGGAACGTCACGGTCTGTGTGCCTGTCCAAATGCTTGCAGGAATCTGAGCGTAGCCTAAGCCAATGCCAGACACTGCCATCGAATACCAACCCGAACCGCTTTGTGTGGTAAACAGCGGGGTGGTGGCGATCTGTTGCAGCAAGCTCGAATTGGACAGGACGCCCTGACCAGCCCAGAGGCTGATTACGGCGCCATCGGACAAAGGCCCGAGTGGCTGACCATTTAGGGTCACCTGACCGGCATGCGCGAAGGCTACGTCTGAATAGTTGTCAAACGCGATAACTCCCTGACCATAGCTGGTTGCTACCGAAGCGGCGATTCCCAATATTGGGGCTACTAGAATTCTTTTCATAATCT
>DASRKU010000350.1:0-12902 GCA_035648815.1 Verrucomicrobiia bacterium
TGGCACTGGTTGGAATGAAGTGCAGCACAAACCGACGATGTTTGGCCAGCCAGCGGCGTACACTTTCATGTCCATGGGTGGCGTAGTTGTCGAGGATTAGATGCAACTCCACTTTACCGGGGAACTCAGCATCCAACCGACGCAGGAACTTCAAAAACTCCTGGTGACGATGATGCGGGTAACACTGACCAATAACACGGCCTTCCAGCACCTGAAGCGCTGCGAATAGAGTTGTGGTTCCATTGCGTTTATAATCGTGCGTGAACGTGTCACAGAGGCCCGGCTTGAGTGGCAACCCCGGTTGCGTGCGATCCAGCGCTTGAATTTGACTTTTCTCGTCGACACAAAGCACCACCGCATTTTGTGGCGGTGTCAGATAGACGCCCACGACATCAGTCAGCTTCTCCAGAAATTTTGGATCGCGTGAGAGCTTGAAAGTTTTGGTCAGATGCGGCTTGAGCTGATGTTCCTGCCAGACCCGATGGATCGTGTTCTTGCTGACACAGTGACACTACACTAGCGCGTTCGTCTTGTGCCAGAGGGTTTGACTGATGCGCCAGCACATGGAGTGCGGGCGCTTCAGCGCCGCTGTGGCGGGCTACTTCCAGTCGCACAATTTCTCGACGTAAGCGGCCGATCCATCGCGGACCCAGCCGTCAAGCTGGGCTTGATCTTTCAATTGCTGCCCCCGTGCGCGCGGGACAACGATGAACTTGCAGTCAATCTCCGGCAGCGTCGTCATGTCGCTCCACAACTTTTCGAACTGTGCTACGGGGAAGATGTCCTCGTGGCCGTGCCCCCATCTTTTTTTCACGTCTTTGAGAGTGACGTAGGTCGGCAGCCTGGCGGCGAGCGTGCGCACCGCATCGGCGACTTTTACGGGGTTCGCCAGGTCGGCCCGCGTGAGCTGGAATGCCGCCAGCGCCTTGTCGATATGAATCCAGCACGTCATGGAATTATAATACGACAAAAGAAATTCGTCCTCCTCGTGCGGCATTGCCAGGCCCTCGACGATCCGTGCGCGGCCATTCACTCGCGCCAGCCCTCCGCCGCGATCCTCGATCCGTCGGGTGATCATTTCGAATGACAGGCAGCCGCCCAATTTGAGGTGCGCCCCAAGGACTCCCGGGTCCACGTCGGCTCCCGCGGTGTCGATATTGTGCAGCATCAAATGCTGCAGGCGCGGTCGCTCCGCCAGGAGCTTCGCGAGAACCCCGTTGCGCAGCAAATTGGGAATTTCAAACCAATGGCCGACGGGATGCAGGCATTGCAGCGCGACGTTGTCCGTATAATCGGAGGCCTCGCCGGCGTCGCGCGCCCACGCGATGAGCGCCTGGCGAAGGCTGTCCCGGACCTTCTGCGCCTGCTCGTCCAGGATTTGCTGCGAGGTCTCTTCCCACATGAATCGCAAGTCCCGCTCCATGGGAATCAGCCGCAGACCCACCGAGCGCCCTTCGGACAGATACAAAGGCCCGGTGTAGCCGTAGTATTTTTCGCGCGCCAGGAAGTCCCGTGTCGCTTCGTGAGAAATGTAACTGGTGGTGATGATGTGCGGCAGGGGCGTTCCGCAGAGCCGTTCGATGCGCCGGCTCTTGGCCAGGTGCAATTCAAGGAACGACCGGTGCCTGCCTCCCAGCTTGCAGAATGGATGCAAGGCTTTGACGGTTCCCGCGCCCTGAGTCCACCGGCTGCCCGCCCCGGCGGCCAGGGTGACCACGGCCGCTTCGCCCGCCGCCAACGCGGCCATGCCCGCGTCGTGGCAAATTTTCGGCAAGTCCCGGCTCACATCGCACACGTCCTTTTCCGCCACATCCTGGATTTGCGTGCTGACCGGCAGTCGATTCTGAGCGAGCCCGATCCGGCCGGCTTTCAGTTCCGCGCGGATTTGTTCATGCTGTTCGCGGTCGAATCCATACTGTTCGAGCAGGGCGGAAAGGGATGTCTCGCCGGCGTCTTCGGATTTCAACCGGGGCAGCAATCGATCGAACAGGGTTTGCACCATGGCGCGCAGCTCGGGCTGACTGCGGCATGCGGCGCCGAACTTGTCCAGTTCCGCCCTGCGTGAAGGCGACAGCAGGCGGGCTTCCTGTCTCAACAATTGGGGCATGATCAAGGCGTAGTAACCTTGCGGGAGAAGGGCCGCCGGCCCGTGCAGCAGGTCGGCCCAGGAACCCCTGTCGTTAATGGCAAAGTCGTAGACCACCGGATCCATGGCGAAGGGCAGCGCATGTTGCAGTTCCCGCTTCGTTTGGGACATCAGGTCGCGCAGCCGCTCCTGCGCCGCAGCCTTGTGCGCCGGATCGAACATAAAGCCCATGCCGCCGCCCGACATGCCCCCAAGCATCCAGAATCCAAAAAGCCGATCGCTGAACTCCGCCTGGACCCGCGAAATGAGGGTTTCGGTGAACAAATTCGTCGCCCACGGAATAATGGTTTGGATGGGGCCAAAGAAATTCCGGGTGGTCGCGTCGCCCAGCGCCCGAATGTCGCCTTGTTTCAACGCTGATAGAATCTCCCCCAGAATGGAGAGCATGCTCATCCGGGCCTCCCATTCCGCTTCGGACCGCAATAGGTATTTTTCCGTGACCATTTCGAGAATGGGTCCGACATTTTGTGCCATGCCCCCGTGCACCAGCACCAGGCTTTGCTGCAGTTTCTCGCGCGCGGCGGGTGACGCGTCCGCGGAATCCAGTATGCGGTGTTGCGGCATCAGGCGTCCGCGGCTGATGCCGAATTCAGGATCGCCTTCGCCGGCCAGCATGCCTTCGATGAGTTTGATTCCGGGCCAGATGCCGCCCGAATCCTGCCATCCGCCGCCGGAGCCTCCCAGCCATTCGCCCAAAATGGCCCGGGCGAGCACCAGGCGCCGTTCCTCGTCCTGCAAAGATCCCTCGAGTGACGCGGCCTGGTTTGTCGCCCTCATGCACAAGGCAATCATCGAGCCCAGCAGGTTGGTTGATACCGCCAGCCTGGAGCCTTTCGGGATTCCATTGACTGAACTGACCAATTCCAATCCGCGCCCGGGCCCTGCCACTCGCGCCAGGAGGTCCGCCAGGCTTTGGCCGGATCCTTCGACTCCTGGCGGAACGATGCCGCTGGCAATCACAGCCGCTTTGAGCAAACCCAGGTAGTCCTTCGCAAAATCAAACACGTCCGCGAGGTTCGTGATGTTCGCCGCGGCGCCAAGGTCGACGCTGACCAGGCGAAGCAGCGGTTCATCAATCACCCGCAGATACGTTTCAATCGGCGGCCGCGGCTGGGCGTCCCGATCGTGCACTCCCAGGTCGATCGACACGTTCAACACCTTGGCGCCTTCCGGATAATCCATGCCCAGAAAAAAAATGTCGCTCCACCCGCAGTGCGACAGGTCCATGCGGACGGGAGTGCATTCCCGCAGGATCGGGTAAGTCCCGTCCTGGTGGCGGCGCAACAGTTCGGGCCGGATCCGCAGCGGGTGGTCGGCCGGGTGGCCCATTCGGAACATCCATTGGTTGCCGCGCACGGAGCGGACGCTGCTGCGGACCTGGTTGGCCAGGGTTTGGATGGCGAGCCGGTAATAGGCCACAGCCAGGGCGCTGGAGATCGGGTCGGAGGGACCTTCGTGCGCTTGCACTTTCAGGAATGTGGCGATCGCTTCCTCGAAACGCCTTTGGAGCAGATGCGTGTAACCGTTGAAGGGAATGAGGGTGCGGGTGCGAATGCCCGATTTGCCCGGCAAATGAAACCGGTGGATGGCATAGAGAAAGAGCAATGCCCGGACGCGTTCGTAAAGATTTTGGCTTTGGCGCCGGAACGATTCGAGTTCTGCGCATTCGCTCAGCAGCTCCGCGGCGCTGGCCTGGCGGCAGAAGGCGTCCAGCGAGCGATTGCGCACTGCCGGATCGGGCGACGCAATGAGGGTTACGAGTATTCCCGGCATGGTTGACGAGTGGGTGACGGCATTGCGGTCAGCCGGCTAGGTTTGAGCCAGCATTTCGATCAGGTGCGCCAGTATTTCGTCCCGATCTTTTCCGCTGAGGGCCAGGGCCAGTTGGGCTGAGAACAATCCGTAGGTGACGCCAATGTCATAGCGGCGGCCCTGGAGTTCGCAGGCCAGGTACATCTCCCGCTCCGCCACCTTGGACAGGGCGTCGGAGAGATGGGCTCCGCTCCGGATGGCGACCAGTTCGCGCATGGTATCCATGAAGCTGGAGGTGAAGACGTGCATGCCGAAAAAGCACAGGTAATGGCCGGCGCGCAACCCGGGCACGATGAGCTTCTGTTCGGCGACCGTGGGCGTGGGTTTTTCCAGGACCTTGTCCACCTGGTAAAGCCCGGCCTTGCCGGCCAGCCGCCGGGCGCCCACCGCGCCGTAAAAAGGCAGTTTGCTTTCATGCGTGGCCTGGACGGCCGACACGGCGCAGCCTTCCGCGGAGGCAATATCGATCAACTGGCGGGCGCAGGAATGCTGGCTTTTGCTGACATACAAGTGATCGCCGACCAGCAGCAAAAAGGGGTCGCTGCCGGTAAAGGTGTGGGCGCAGGACACGGCATGGCCGTACCCGAGCGGCGACGGCTGCTCGATGAACCGGATATGTCCGATGCGCGGGCCCGCCGCCGCGGCAAACGCGGGCTCATCGCCAGGACTGATCACAAGCCCGATCTCCTCAATCCCCGCCTGCAACACGTCTTCCAGGAGAATGGACAAGGCCGATTTGGTCTGGCCATCGCGGTCGACAAGGGTTTGAAGCGGGAGATTGCGCTGGCTTCGGCCGGCGGCAGTGATGATGGCTTTGCGGATCTTCACAAAACCCTCACCCCGGCCCTCTCCCATCCGATGGGCGAGGGTGAATTGGCTGACGCGTTGGTTGCAATCAGATGACCAGATACCATCCGACGCGTCAGGATGGTCCCCCTCTCCCATTGGATGGGAGAGGGTCGGGGTGAGGGTCCGCTCTGTGCCTCGCAGGTCGGCACGTCGTGTAAAGTATGCATGTTTTGCAGGCCCGGAGGATAGAAGGCGTCCCGGGCACTTGCAAGAAAGGAGCGATAAGGCTTAGATTGTGCCTGTGATGCCGGTTGAGGGTTTGGTAACGCGGGCGGGAAGGAGTCGATGATGAAACTTCCGCCGCTCATCCTCGCGTCCGAGTCGCCGCGGAGATCCGAACTCCTGCGCCAATTAACCGTGGATTTCCAGGTGGTATCCAGTGATGTTCCGGAATTTCACCATCAGGATTTCACGGCGCGGGAGATTTCGCAGCTCAACGCGTATCGCAAAGCGCGGTCGGTGGCGAAAAAATTCCCCGACGCGCTGGTCCTCGGGGCGGACACGTTGGTGTCGATTGATTCGGCGCTGCTGGGCAAGCCGGCATCGATGGAGCAGGCGTATGCAATGCTTGAAAATCTCCAGGGCCGCACACACGAGGTGGTCACCGCGGTCTGCCTGCTGCATCTGCGCAATCATCGCCAGCGGGTATTTGTCGACAGCACCGCCGTCACTTTCCGGCCCCTGGATGCGGTGGGAATTCAGCGGTACCTGGTCCAGGTGAACCCGCTGGACAAAGCCGGCGCCTACGCGATCCAGGAGGCAGGAGACCTGATCGTGGAAAGCATCTCCGGTTCCTACAGCAATGTGGTGGGCCTTCCGCTAGAAAAACTCCGCGCCGAACTGGAGCAGTGGCAGAGAGCTTGAACGGCGCAGGGAGTTCTGACGTAGATTCCCGGGCGCGGATTCTCGCGCCAGCGTCCTGGAGTGCGCCAGCCCCCAGGCGCTTTGTGGTGTGTGCGTGCGAGTGAGAGCATGGGAGCTTTGGAGGTGCCCGGGTTTAAAAAGCGGCAGAGGGCAGCCGCACTCCAAAACCTGGCGGAGATTCCCCGGCGTTGGACTGGCAGTCAGCGCTGGGCTAACTCGCGCCACAAATGCGCGCTCATGAACTGGCCTTTTTGGAAGCAGTCGAGGTTGAATTTTTCGTTCGGCGCATGCGGGTCATCATCGGGCAACGCCAGCCCGAGCAGGAGCGTGTCGGCCTTCAATACTTTCTTGAATTCGTTCACGATGGGAATGGAGCCGCCTTCGCGCATCAGGACCGGGTCGTGGCCGAAGGCAGCTTTCAAGGCTCGCAACGCAGCGCGCGCTTCGGCGCTGGTGGGTGAAACCAGGTAAGGATCCGCGCCGTGACCGGCTTCGATCTCCATTCGCACCGTGGGCGGACAGAGTTTTTTTAGATATTTGCTCACCAACTGAATAATGCGGGCCGGCCGCTGGTTGGGAACCAGTCGGGTGGTGATCTTTGCCCTTGCCCAGGCCGGCACGATCGTCTTGCTGCCTTCGCCCTGATAACCGCTGGTCAGGCCGTTGATCTCGAACGTCGGGCGGCCCGAACGCTGTTCGAAGGGGGTGTAACCTTTTTCGCCGAATAATGCGGGGACTCCCAGCAGCTCCCGGTACTGGCGCACCGTGAACGGCAGCCGGGCGAATTGCTTTCGCTCGTACGCCGACAACGGCTGCACGTCGTCGTAAAAACCCGGAATGGCAACCCGCCCGTTGCGATCGCGCAGCTTCGCCAGCAATTGGCAGAGCGCCATCGCAGGGTTGTCCAGCGAGCCGCCAAAAATTCCCGAGTGCAGGTCGCGGGAAGGTCCGCGCAGAATAATTTCGAACGCGGCAATGCCCCGCAAGGAATACGTGAGGGCAGGATGCTCCAGGTCCGGCATGCCCGTGTCCGAAATCACCACCGCGTCGCACTCCAATTCATCCCGATGTTCCCGCAGGAAAGTTCCGAGGCTCTTGCTGCCGACCTCTTCCTCTCCTTCGATTACGAACGTGATGTCGCAGGGCAGGGGAGTTCGCGTTTTGAGATAGGCTTCGACCGCGTTCACGTGGGCCATGTGCTGGCCTTTGTTGTCTGCCGAGCCGCGGGCGAACAGGGAGCGGCCCGCGATGCGCGGTTCAAAGGGCGGGGATTTCCACAGCTCGAAAGGCTCGGGCGGCTGGACGTCGTAATGCCCGTACACCAGGAAATGCGATCGCCGATCGCGGCTGCTGGAGTGCCGGCCCCGGGTGGTGGCCACCACGACGGGGCTGCCTGCCGTCGGACAAAGCCGCGCCTGAAGCCCGATTTGGCGGCAATGGTTGGTGATCCACTCGGCGCACTGCTGCAAATCGCCACGATGCTGCGCCTGGGCCGACACGCTGGGGAACCGAAGATACGCGCACAGCTCGCCGACGAATCGCGCCTGGTGTCTTTTTAAGTAATTAATGACGGCCTGCATTTGGGGTTTGATTGAAAGTGGTGACCGCGGTGAGGGTTTCGGAAGAATCGAAAAAAACCCTCACCCCGGCCCTCTCCCATCCGATGGGAGAGGGAGAACCGTCACTCGCAATGGATTGTCCAAAGCCTTTGGTTGCAATGAACGCGTCACTCCCTCTCCCGTCCGACGGGAGAGGGGCGGGGTGAGGGTCGTTTCTCATCCAGTCTTTAACAATTGCGGCGCTTTAAAATACGCTCCTGCCTCTGCGGGTTATTTCTTTTTCAGGAAATTGTTCAACAGATTATTCAAGGGCGCAGCACGGTTTGCGGGAGCGTTGGTGCTCGGGGAATTGGAGCGTGGCTGGCCGCCCAGGAGGCCGCCCAGGCCCTGGATGAGGCTGCCCGTGTTCGAGTTTGTGCCCTGCCCGGAGCCCGTGAACGCTTTCAACGTGGTGCCGAGCAGCGCCACCTTGTTGATGTCCGCCTTCGGATTTCCAACCGTGCCTTTGATCGTCAGAAAATCCGGCAGCTTTGAATATTCACCGGTGCTCGCGGCAAGGTTGACCTGCTGGGCGACCGAACGGCTCAGGGAAACCTGGACAGGGATCTGGATGGCCGAGTTGGTGAGCCCCGGCGCCAGCGTGATATCGCCATGGGCTTCGGCCATGAACGCGGAACTCTGGATGACGGCGTCCTGGAGATTCACTTTCCCCGCTCCCGCGGAGCCGCGGGCGGAGATCACATTGATCGGCGATTGTTCCAGTTCATGCGTGAGGCCGCCCTTGCCGGTGACGCTGCCGAGGAGCGAGCCGATTGCGGCGGTGGGATTGCGCAGGAGTTCCGGGAGTGTTCCCACGACATTGACGATCGTCTTCAGGATTGGGCTTTTAATATTCACCACGCTCAGGTTGAGATTGGTGGTCCCGACATCAAATTGGCCGGACAGGTTCTTTTGGAGGCTCGGGCCGGTGATTCCCTGGCCTTTGATTTGCGCATGCGCGGTGAGGGTGCCGCCCAATTGCCCGTGGCGTTCAGGTTGAAAGGTGTCCACCAGCGGCGCAAACGGAACCTGGTCCGCGTTGAACCCGACCGCGTACTTGTAACCGGGCATGCTCAGGTCCAGGTCCGCGGTGGCATTCATCGGCGCCCCGTTCAACGTCAGTTCGAACGGCTTGAGCAACACGCGCGAGCCGTCCAGGTTCAACATCGTCCGCAAATTCGTGATCTCAACTTCATGCAGGTAAAACTTCCCGATAGTCGCCTCGACGCTAAACTGTCGGAACGGCAGATGCACCGGGGCGGGTTCCTGGGCTGGCGCCGACGAGGTCTGCGCGGCGGGTTGTTGCGGAGCGCCCGGCTCCTCGGGCTTCTTTTCCGCGCCGCCTTTCTTGCTGGTGAACAGGTCGTAATAGGTCGTCACATCCACTGAATCGGCGGCCAGTTGCACCTTCCCCTGAATGGCATTGGTTTGGGTGAAATCCACATGCCCCTCCAATCGTAATTTGTTTTGCGCGCGGGCCGTGGGCGTCAGCGTCACCTCGAAGTGGCGCAAATCCATCACTTGCTTCTGCACCGCCCCGTCTACGTCCAGCATCGCTTCCAAAGGAGTGGCGGGAATCTGACCGCTCGGATCGTTCACGACGAGATTCGTGACTTGCACCGAGGCCTGGATCGCGGAGCTGCCGCTGGGGTCATACTGGGCGGCGACTTTTCCATTGATCACAATCGACTGCAATTTCTTGCCTGTGAGCATTGGCTCGAGGAATGGCCGCAGGAAATCCTGGTTCCAACCTGTGAGGGTTGCGTTCAACTTCGACGACTTGTTGGTCACATCGGAGGAACCGGAGGCATCGAATGCGCCTGCGGGCTTCCCATGCGCCGTGAATGAGCCGCTCACTTTGTTGAGTTGAATCTCCGAAGGATTTTTGCCCAGGTCGAAATCCACTGTGGTTCCGAACGCATCAAAAGTGGTTTGTCCAAATTGGCCGGTGAAATCAGCCAGCCGCAGGTTTCCCGTCACTGTTTGCTTGTTCTCTTTCTGGGCCAGGTGCGCTTTGAGCTCGACCGTGCCCGCTGAAGCCCGCGCTCCGGGTTGAGGCATCACATCCATGAGCGCCGCCAGGGAAGACTGCAGCGCAACCTGCATGTCCGCATTGCCGCTGGACGTGTCGTAGTCGCCCGATCCGGTGAGCGAAAGGGCTGACTGCCCGCTGTGTGTCAACTGCGCGCTGTACTCGGCAAGCTTGAATTGTTTCATGTCCGCCGCTTCCCCCCGGACCATGAAGTGAACGCCCGCATCGCTGATGTGATTGCTGCCAACGGCCATCGTCAGCCCCGCCATTTGCGCATCCATATCGAAACCCAGCCGCTGGCCCCCCTGACGCGACTGAACATGCGCCTGCAGCGAAACCTGGCCCCCGACAGCCGAGTCGCCCGCAAAGGCCGTCCAGTCGTTCAAGCTCAGGTTGGTTACCGAGAGGTTCAGCGCCGAGTCTCCGGCCGGTTGCGAGGCGTTGCCCCACGCAATGTTCATGGGACTGGTCAGTTCGCCATGCAAGAGCGCCGCGCCGTTCTGCGCGGCTTGCAGCGTGAACGCCTTCAGCAGCAGATTGCTTTGGGCCGTGTCGACGGAAATGTCATAGGCCGAATGCAGGTCCAGCGTGGGCGTCTTGCGGCCCGCCCGGGCAATCTGCATCTTGTCAACATCCACCCGGCCCTGGGCAGTGATGGTGGTTTTCGCCAGTTGGATTTCGTTGGTGGACGTGATGCTGGTCGTGCCGAAATCCAGCCCGTTGGTTCCACCCAGAAGGTTCAGCAGACGTTTGTCGACCGACGACAACTCCACCTTCAGGCGCCCTTCCTGTTTTTCCATGTCAAAGGGGCCGCGCGCCGCCAGTTCCGCCAGCAGTTCGCCGCTCCGTTGGACTCGCACCGCCACGTTTTTGATTTCGGAGGGCCCGATATCGCAGTTCAGGGATACGGTGGACCCCGCGAGTTGGGCCATGTTGCCTTCCGCCCGCGCAACGACGATCTCGGTTTGGCCCTGGACGGACACCGGTTTGAAATCGGCGGACATGGTGAAATTGAAGCCCGAAGTCATTTTCGCCTCCGCCAGGCCCGCGCTTGCGGGTGCGGGAGGATTTTTCGTCGCCTGAAGATCGGCTTTGACGGTTAATCTTCCCTGCTGATTGTTTCCCAGGTTATCGAGTTCCACATTGACGTTCGCCAGTTCCGTCAGGTCCCTTTGATTCGCGGAGTAAATCTTTTCCTGGCGTATGGTGGCATTGCTCAGGGTCAGCTTTGCGAGAAGAATGCGGGGCGGCTTGGAGGGTTTGGCCTTTTCCTGCGGCTTCTCCGCGGGCTTGGCTTCCTTTTGCTTCAGGGCATCGACGTTGCTGGTTCCGTCCGGGTTTTCCACGAGCAGCACAGTTGGGTCGGTCAGCGTGATTTCATCCACGTGGAGGTTGCCCCCGATAATCTGGAACAAATGGTAGCGGACACGCACTTCGGGCACGGTGAGGACGGGTGGCTGGCCCTTTGCCTGCACCTTGAGTCCGCGCAAGGTCACTTCCCGGAACGGATGGATGGCGGCATCGGAGACCGTGACATCGGCATGGAGCGACTTGCTGACCTGGGGCAGGATCACCTTCTGCAAACACCAGGCGCTGGTGGCGGCGAAATAAAGCACCACCAGCAGCACGATCAAACCGGCAAAGACCCACGCAATAACCCGCGGCCATTTCTTTTTAGGCGGCGGAATGTTTACCGTTATATCATCCATAATCTTGTCCTCGTTGTGCGGGCTGCGCGTTTGAATGGAGTCCGCAGTCCTTCCCGGCCGCCCAATATTAGTCAAAACTCTCCGGTGTCAGGCGGCATGAGTTACCACGGCTACGACGCCCAGACCGGTAAGAATATTCAAGCCGGACAGAATATCGACAGAAAAGTTTTTTCAGGCGCCCTGGAGCGCCCGGGTCTGGAACTTTGCGGAAGGTGTTTCGGAGGAGCCGGAGTTGGAGAAGGCGAGGTAAAGAAAGGCGATCAGGCTGGTGACGGGCAGGATGAGGAGAACCGCCCAGAACGCATGTTTGCCGCGGGCTTTGACGATTTTTACCGACCACAAAACATGCATGACAATCAGGAGAACAGGCGCCACCCAGAGCATAATCCACCAACCCTGAACGCCTTGCATTCGAAGCAGCGGGGCGACAGGCGGCGCCAGGCACACCAGGAACCACCACACCGACATTCCCGCCGCGCGCAGCAGCGGGATCATTTGCAGGCCCGGCAGCCACACCAGGAAAGAGCGGGGGCTCTTGGCCTTCTGACAAATCAAAGTGCAGCAGTATGCGAAGAAGAGATAAACCACGGTCATGAGGAGCAGGACCGTGAGGAGGATTTCCGAACTGATTTTGACGACCGGCCGGCGCCACTGCCATTCGTTGCGGAATTTTGCCTCAAACGGCTTGAGGCTTTGGTTCACCTGCGAGAATTCCCTGGCGGCCACTGAAGCGATGCGGTTGGTCTGCCCCGGCTGGGGCTTGGGAGCCGCGACATAGCCGAGTTGGCGTTGGATTTCCAGCGGCAGGTCCGACGGTTTAATGCTCGCCATGCCGGCGCTGTGCAGGATGAAAACATAATTGTCAGCCTTCGTGGTGACAGTCACGTTCGTATACGTTCCTGTCCTGGTTTGAAGCACGCGGTATGTTTCCTCCACCAGGTTGCCCGCGAACAGGGATGTTCCGAGCCCGGCTCCCAACATCAGGATGAAAAAACTCACGGCGCGCCGGATTGCATGGTTTCGATTCATAAATTCCGGGGCAAACGGGCACGAACCGTACCATGCAGGGACTTGCCGGGGTTCGGGCATTCTTTCAGCGCGCGTGTCCACATTGACAGCCTCTTGCCCACATGTGCGATACTCAGTGGCGGTTAACGAATCCGATGACGCCGCGCTCGATGCATATTTCGGTTATTGTTCCGGCCTTTAATGAAGAAAAGCTGATCGGGGAAACGCTCGCTCATATTCAGCGGGCCCAGGAGGCTTTCCGCACCCTGGGTTGGACTGTCGAACTGATCGTTTGCGACAACAATTGCACCGATCGTACGGCTGAACTGGCGCGCGCGGCTGGCGCCCGCGTCGTCTTTGAACCGGTCAACCAAATAGCCCGCGCGCGCAACTGCGCCGCCGCCGCGGCAACCGGCGATTGGCTGATTTTTGTCGATGCTGACTCGCACCCGAGCCCCGAGCTTTTCCAGGCAGTGGCCGGGCAAATCCAATCGGGCACCTGCCTGGCAGGCGGCTCCACCGTCACTTTTGAGGGATACTATCCCAAGGCAAAACTGATGATGCGGACCTGGAATGCGCTGAGCCGGAGCTTTCGCTGGCTGGCGGGTTCATTCATCTTTTGTGATGCGAACGCTTTCCGGAACATGGGAGGGTTCAGCAACGAGTTGTTCGCCAGCGAGGAGATTGATTTGAGCAAACGCCTGAAAAGACTCGCCCGCGCGAAGCGGAAAAAAGTCGTGATCCTGCATCAGCATCCAATTGTCACGTCAACTCGAAAACTCCATCTCTACACGGCGCGGGAGCATGCCTGGTTTTTGTTGCGAACGATCGTGTCCGGCGGGCGAACATTGAAGAACTCCAGGAGCTGCTTCACGTGGTACGAC
>DASRKU010000351.1:0-4208 GCA_035648815.1 Verrucomicrobiia bacterium
GGCGCCTGCTTCCTGCACCGATTCGTTAAGAGCATTGATTCCAGTGTTCATTCCTATGATTTTGGCGGATTCGGTTCTTAAAATGGACAGCAAAATCGTCCAGGATGTTCAAGCCAATTTTATGGTTGTTAGCGGGACTTCGCGTTTTCCACGTCGCGCGCGATTTGTTCCTTCAGCTCCTTGAGCGACGCGAATTTCTTTTCGTCGCGCAGTTTATCCAGAAAAATCAACTCGATTGCCTCCCCGTACAAATCGGCATGCAGTCCCAGGATGTGGGCTTCCACGTGCAGAGTGGGCGCTTTTTCGCGCAGGGTCGGCCGAAACCCGATGTTCACGACCGCGCGGTATGTGCCGCTGCGCACGATGGCGCTGGCCGCATACACGCCAACGGGCGGCAGGGCCACGCCGGAAATGTCCAGGTTGGCCGTGGGAAATCCCAGGGTCCTGCCGACGCGATCGCCGGGGATGATCGGGGCCGCCAGCGAGTAGGGGCGGCCCAGCATTTGACTGGCGAGGTTCAGGTCGCCGGAGCGGATCGCGTTGCGGATGCGGGTGCTGCTGATGATGTTTCCGTCGAGCGAGATGGCCGCCATTGCGTGAACTGAAAATCCGAGCTCGGCCCCGATTTTTTTGAGCAAGTCGATATTGCCGCCGCGGTTTTTGCCGAAGGTAAAGTTCCCGCCGACGCACAGGGTTCGGATGCCGCCGGAGTCCTGTGCCAGGCGGCGGATGAAGGTTTCAGCGGGTTGCTGGCTGAATGCCGCGTCGAAATGAATGAGCAGCAACAGGTCCGGTCCGAGATCGCGGATGGCGGAAATTTTTCGGGTCAGGGAATAAATCAAGGGAGGCACGCGGGCCGGGGCGACGACGGAGTTTGGGTGCTGGTCGAACGTGAGGACGGCGGCGGCGGCGTTGTGCTGGCGGGCGTCGGCAATGGTTTGGCGGATGATTTGCTGATGGCCGAGGTGGACTCCATCGAAGAAGCCGATTGCCAGGCATACCTGGCGATGGCCGGCGCTGAGTTCTTTGGCGGTGTGAACGATGGTCACGCAGCGCAGTGTAGCGGCGAGTCAGGTGAATGCCGCAACAATTTTTCAGCGCTGCGCGGCCGGTCCGGCGCCTGCCGCCAGTTTCAGGAATGGAATGATGCGTTGCTGCAGTTCACTCGCCGGGAGCTGCAGGAGATCATCGAGACGGATGGCCTGGGCGACGTCGAATTTTCCGGAAGCCGTCCGCCGCAGGGCGGAGAGATGCGCGCCGCAGCCGAGCTTTTGGCCGAGATCCTGGGCCATGCTGCGCACGTAAGTTCCCTTGGTGCACGCGACCCTGAAATGCGCAAAGGGTTCCTCGTAAGCCGTGAACTTGAAGGAATAAACATGAATGAACCGCGGCTCCCGCGGCACGTCCAGTCCTTTGCGCGCCAGTTTGTAAAGCGGCACACCATCCTTCTTGATCGCTGAAACCATCGGCGGAATCTGCATCTGGTCGCCGACAAATTCGGCGGCCGCCTCGTTGATCTGCTCCACCGTCAGGGGCGGCACCGGCATCGACGCCACCAATTCACCGTCCGCATCATAGCTGTCGGTGCTTTCACCCAGTTTCATCGTGCCCTCGTACACTTTGTCGTCGGACATCATGCGTTCCGAAAGCTTGGTGCCCCGGCCAAGGACGATAAGGAGCAGGCCGGTGGCGTTGGGGTCGAGTGTGCCGCAGTGCCCCACTTTCTTGATGCCGAAGCGGCGTCGAATGGCGTCCACGACGTCGTGCGACGTCGGCCCTGCCGGTTTGTCGATGAGGACCGCGCCGTCAAATGGTGAAAATTCTTGCATCGGGTTTTGCCATGGTCGCAGTGCCCGGGATGATTTTGAAGAAAATTCTCCAACTATGGCCTGTGAGGCGGGAGCGGGCCGGTGAGGGGCACTTCAGACGTTCACAGGAGGTAACAGAATTAACAGAGGTTTTCTTAAAATTTCGAAAAAGCCAGCCCCCGTGTGGCCGCGCCTCGTGAGAGCGCGCCCCGCAAGCCAGTCGACGGTCGAGAGTCGAGGGTCGAGAGCAAGGCACCCTCACCCCTTCCCTCTCCCATCGGATGGGAGAGGGTGCCCGAAGGGCGGGTGAGGGTCCGGGAGTGGGTGTGGGAGAGGGTGGTCCCGCGTTGGCGGGACCGGGTGAGGGTTCGGGAGGCAGCCATTCAAAAGGTTGATGGTTGGGAGTTGAGAGTGGCCCTCGACGCTCGTCTTTCGACTCTCGACTGCCTTGCAAACTATCCAGCGGACTCTTCATCGCGCAACCTCCCTGTCATGCCAGATGTGACCCCGTTGTTTTCCGTTGTTTGGTAGCAGTCGAGGTGACGAGACTCCATCTTCCCTTCGCTTTCCTAATTGACCGCTGAGTCCCAGAGTCCTATGGTCGCTGCAAGAAAGGAAAAGCTCCATTATTAAATCCAGCAAAAGCGAAAATCGGTAACGTTGCCGGCATTCCCTGATAAACCGAACAGCTTTTCGTTTATTAACACTGTTGGCCGATATGAGCGTTTCACTGCAAACTCGGTTTTCACCGACACTGATGTCAGGCACCTTGATTGTTCTCTCGGTGCTCTGGATGATCTCAGCGTTGGTATTTCATCACACGAATCGGCGCTCTCACGATGGCATATTCGGAGCACCGGTATGGACGCTATTGTTACTTACAGAGATCCCACTGATTACGGTGTTGATTGTGATCTTGCTGCTCAGGGATCGAGATAATTCCGGCGAGCGCGTGAGAGGAATTGACTATTGTGCCCTTTTGGCGGCACTTGTGCCCTTGGCTGGCATCTGGGTATTGATAGCCACTGTCATGTGATGATTTTATTGGCCAACAAGACGCTGGAGACAACGCCGGATGACGCTGGCAGTTCCGCTTCGCGGTTGACGCTCTTGGCCCGGCGTGTCTCAGCTTTGCGATAGGCCACTGCGTGCGCGTATGAAAATCGCTCTGATACTGCTTGGCTGTCTGGTGGTCGCGGCGATCATCTTCGTGCTTAGGACTCGCAAGGCCAACTCGCCCGTCGGCAAACCGTGTTCCATCTGTGGAGTTCCGTCGAGCTACGGGTATTCGGAGCACGCTGAAGAGGACGCGGATAAAATCAAGCCTCTGTGTCTAGCACATCTGATTCCCGAACTCGAAAAGGGTTACCAGAGCTTCCAAGGTCGAGCGGTCGTCATAGAACCAGCGGACGGACCGCCGTGCTACGTCTTCCAGCCCGCCGGGGAGTGGCGACAAGCATTCAAGGACACGAAGATTGCAGACGACGTAGCGGCTCTCCTCGCGAAGATGGACTCCAAGTGCCGCGACTGCGGCAAGACAGCGTCTTTTTTGTGGGTGGAGTCGGAAGGCCTCACTGGCGATAATTTCGGCGAGACGCTAGACAAAGGAGTGACAGCTACACTTCTTCGCCAGAACCCCGCACCCATTTCCTTGTGTCCACAATGCTGTGTCAAGCGCATCACCAGAGCACTTGAGACCAAGCATCTTTCATATCTCGAAGTATGCGTCCCGAAAGGAAGCACCGAAGGATTTGTTATCCCAATGGGTTACTGAAGAGCATGAATTGGCCTATCATCTATAAAGCCCGAATAGGTCAATAGGAAAAAGGAGTCGCGCCAGAAGTTTTTTTATCTTCCGTTTAACGTCCTGCGAGCGGGAGCGCCGGCTTAATTTCTTAAAAGCGGTCTCGGACTCAGGGAGTCCCGCCAAACACCTATTCGTGACTCAATCGAGCCAGCCAAAGTCCAGCCATGCTGCCCTTGAACCTCGACTGACTTTCCAGCGCCGCGATCTGACGCCGCGGCGCGGTCCAGAAACTGATTGTGCTACACCCGGGGACTGTCCATTCAAATTGAAGTCGGCTGCCGCTTCATCGCTCGTGGATCGAGGAATGTGGTTGGAGTGCGACACGGTGCTGAAGTGGGGCGGAGGGCGCAAGGGAGAGGAGCGAAAGAATTGCCGGGAATACGTGGAGACGGCGGTGCGAGAGGGATTGCGGCCCCCAGTGTCACATCTGATTTTTGTACTTTTGAAGGAGGAAGGGGCGTTTGAAAGTGGGCTCTGTGGGAAGGGAGTTGACGGAGGGGAGGAGCGCAATAGAATCCAAATTATGGGGAGGCCGTTACGGATTGAGCGAGCCGGGGACTGGCATCAGATGATTTGAGCGGTTGTTGCGGGAT
>DASRKU010000352.1:0-5193 GCA_035648815.1 Verrucomicrobiia bacterium
GCTCATATTGAGCGGTGTAAAATTCACCCCGTTGCGCGTCCACCACCGCGTGCATCCGTCCTCGGATGCCTTCGCAATGGCATTGGGCCGCGATGGACTCCATGCTGCTGATGCCCTGAATCGGTGTTCCCCGCGCCAACTGCCAGCCCTGCGCCAATGCAATCGCCGCCCGCACCCCACTGTAGGAACCCGGCCCGATTCCCACAGCAACTCGATCGATTTCTTCAGGCTCCACGTTCGCCTCGCCCAGCACGCCCTCAATCAGACCCATCACCGCGGCGGACCCGAAGCCGGTCTCAATTTTCTCGGACGTCCGTTCGGGATCACACTGCAAGCCGGTCTCCGTGGGAATTTTTTTGGCCCACGACAAAACCGCCGCGCTCCTTTGCGCCGTGGAAAATTCAAGCGCCAATATCTTCATAAGAAATCCGCCGCTCGGATTCATTCAACACGTCAATCATAACGCTGCGATAACGCTTCGGGAACTTCGGCATCCGGCCAAACCATTTCTCCGCCCATTCAACGACGGCGACCCCTGCCGGATCCAGGTATTCCTCCAGCCCGGCCTCGATCATCTGCGCCGGCGTATCCAGCCGGTACAAATCGATATGAAACAACGTCAGCCGTCCTCCGCGGTAAATGTTGACGAGTGTGAAGGTTGGCGAATGGGTCCGCGCGGGAATCCCGAGCCCGCGCGCGAGGCCTTTCACAAGCTGCGTCTTTCCCGCGCCCAGGTCGCCCGAAAGGCCAATGACGAGCCCCTCGCGAGCAGCCCGGCCCCAGAGTTCCCCGAGCGCTTCAGTTTCGGCCGGGCTATGAGAAATGTTCGTAACCATGAGCCGCCAAAGGCCGGACGCCTTGCTTGTCCCGGACATGAACTCCTTCCCCGGCAATGATCCTGCCGATGCACGTGAGCGCAAGCTTCGGGAACTCCGCTTTCCAGGCATCGAGCAGCGGCACAGAGTCTCGCGCGGCCACGGCGAACAGGAGTTCATAATCCTCTCCGTCGCTCAACGCCGCCAGCAGCGGCGTCTTATGGCTCTCGGCCTGGACGAATTGCGGTTCCCCGCTCTGCGAAACCCGCCGCCGCGCCGCCTCCCTGACCGCCCGGCTGATGGGAATGGAAGGAGCCATCAACTCGGCCCCGACCCGGCTGGCGCTGAGGATATGGCGCAAATCGCCGGCCAACCCGTCACTCAAGTCCAGCATCGCGTGTATGGAAAAATGTTGCGCCAGCCATCGAGCTTCGACAAGGCGCGGCTCGAATTCCAGATGTTTGCCCATCAACGAACCTCCCAGTTCGCCAGTGACGAACAGGGCGTCCCCCGGCTCCGCCCCGGACCGAAGCACAGCCTTCCCTCGCGGCGCGTGACCGACCGCCGCCACCGAAATCAACAACCGCCCTGGATTCGTCGTCGTCTCCCCCCCGACAATCGCCACTTCAAATCTCCGCGCCAGGGCGCTCATTCCTGCGTAAATCTTTTCGATCTTCTGCACGTCCGCATCCTCCGGAAGAGCCATCGTCACCAACACCGCAGTCGGCGTCCCTGCCATCGCCGCGAAATCGCTCAGGCACCTGGCCAATGCCTTGTGCCCGATCTGTTCCGGATTCGCATCGGGCGCGAAATGAATGCCTTCAACCACCGCGTCGGTTTTGAAAAGGACCAATCGATCCGGCGCGCCGAAATCGAGCACCGCACAGTCGTCTCCGGCCCCCACCACCACCGACTTGTTGGTTGGCAGCGAGCGTGTCAGGCGCGATATGAGCTCAAATTCTTTCATGACAGCGAACGTTCAGGATCTCATCACGAAAACCGCCGCAAAGTTCAGCGCATTGAAAAAAATATGCGCGGTAATCGGTGCCAGCAAATTCCCTGCTCTTTCATAAAGCCACGTCAACATCAGCGACAGCACAATCAACGGCAATAGTGTCGCCACGTTAAAATGAATGGCTCCAAAGAGGATTGATGTCCCCCAAAACGCGAGCTGGGGAAATCCCCGTTGCTTGATGGCCGGGTAAAGAACGCCCCGGAACAGGATTTCTTCGGCAACAGGAGCGATCAGGATGGCGCTGATGGCGAGCAGGAGCCGGTTTCCCACGCTGTGGCTCTCTCTCAAGACTTGCACCGCCTGCTGTTCGGGAGCGTTGACGTGGAAATGCGTGAACACACGGGCTGTGGCGTCCTGCAGTCCCCAACCGAGAGGCACAAACACAACGGCGATCCCCAGGCCCAGCAGCAAGGCAAACCCGAGCCGGTAATTGAACCCGAACGCGCTGGCCCAGGTCGTCTGGTGCTCTCGCAAAAACGAGTGGACGAGAACCAGCGCGGCTCCATGGAACGCCAGCACCGCGATCAGAACTTCCAGCGGGGAACCTTCCGCCTCCGCGGCATGGCCGTGCCAGCGCAACGACCACCACGTCAGCGTTAACCCGCCGTAAAAGCAGACGAGCAAAACCAGGGCTTTCTTTCCGAAGTTTTCGAGCTCCCAACGCCTCCAGAGGACGGCAAGCGCGCCCACAAACGACCCAAATCCCGACACGGCCACTATCATGAACCCGGCCGCATTCCCGTGGGGCTGACGAAAGAAATCCGCAACCGATTCCACCAATGATCCCATGAAAATGCAGATCACCAGCCTGGCGAACAGGCGCAGAATGGATTCGGTTTTCCATCGTTTCTCCGGCAGCATCGGCCCACAGTATACAAGCGAATCTGGCGAGACGATGGAAAAGTAATCCAGCACCCGCCACTGCCGGACCGCCCGGGAAAGCCGCTTTCCGCGCGCGCTGCACTCAAGTATATTGACGGGAAAACCGCCCTGAGGGGTTGCAATCAATTGAGCTCAAACCCGCATATTGTCACGCCCACCGGCCACACCAATCGTCTGGCCCGCGAAAAATCGCCGTACCTGCTGCAGCACGCACACAATCCCGTCGATTGGTTCGCGTGGGGCCCGGAGGCCTTCGACAAGGCGCGCGCGGAGAACAAGCCTGTTTTCCTGAGCGTGGGTTATTCCACATGCCATTGGTGCCACGTCATGGAACGGGAGTCTTTTGAGAGCGACACGCTGGCGGGTTTTTTGAACCAGCACTTTGTGAGCATCAAGGTGGACCGGGAAGAGCGTCCGGACGTGGACAGGATTTACATGCTGTTTGTACAGGCAACCACGGGACAGGGTGGCTGGCCCTTGAATGTCTTCCTGACGCCGGAATTGAAGCCGTTCTACGGCGGAACGTATTTTCCGCCCGATGAGCACCATGGACGCCTGGGTTTCCTGCAGTTGCTTCGCCGGATCCATGAGCTCTGGCATAACCGGCGCGATGACCTCACACGCTCCGCCTCCGAACTGCACCAGCGTCTGGCCGAAATGACAGCGCTCCAGCCGGCCTCCGGAGAACTGACACTCGGCCCGGAGATTCTTGGCAACGCGGGATTGCGGTTAAAACAGTCCTTCGACCCGCGCCACGGCGGGTTTGGAGCGGCGCCAAAGTTTCCCCAGCCCAGCCAGCCGCAGTTCCTGCTCCGATACGCCAAAAGGTTTAAAGATCCCGAAGCGCTCGAAATGGTCCTGCGCACGTGCCGATGCATGGCCGCCGGCGGCATCCATGACCAACTCGGAGGCGGCTTCGCCCGCTACTCCGTCGATGCCGAATGGCTCGTGCCGCATTTTGAAAAAATGCTCTATGACAATGCCCAACTCGCCCAGCTCTACCTGGACGCGGCGGTTTGCCAGGCACGACCCGATTCAACCCAACGTGAAGCGACAATCGCACGCGTCACACCTTCCTCCCTCTCCCGTCCGACGGGAGAGGGCTGGGGTGAGGGTGCCTTTTCCGGCATCGTCCGCGACATCCTCGATTACATCCTGCGCGATATGACGCATCCGGAAGGCGGGTTTTATTCAGCGGAAGATGCGGACAGCGAAGGCCATGAAGGCAAGTTCTACTGTTGGACTCGCGCGGAGATGCAGGAATTGTTGAGCCCGGAGGAATTCACCGTCGCCTCGCGCTGCTTCGGCATCACGGAGCAGGGAAACTTCGTCGACCACAGCCACCCCAACCCCCTGAAGAATCAAAATGTTTTAAGAATCGCGGATTCTCCCCGTTCAGAGGCTGAGGCAGCGCTCCTGGATTCGGCTCGAAAGAAGATGTTTGAAGCCAGAAACCACCGTGTTCGCCCGGGCCGTGACGACAAGGTCCTGGCGTCCTGGAATGGGCTGATGCTTGGCGCCTTTGCTCGCGCCTCCGCCAACCTGGGCGATGAACGATACCGCGCGGCGGCCGAGAAGAACCTGGATTTTATTCAACGGAATCTTTGGATCGGCGGTTCGCCAGGAATTCTTTTTCACCGGTGGCGGGAGGGCCAGCGCGATGAGGTGCAGTTGCTCGAAGGCCATGCATTTCTTCTGGCGGGCGTGCTGGATCTCTACGAAGCGACGCTAGCGCCTGAACACTTGGAATTTGCCATTGCTCTTGGCCATTCCATGCTCGCCGGCTTCTATGATACCGACGCCGGCGGCTTCTGGCAGACCGTCGCCGGGCAGCGAGATCTCATCCTGCGTGTCAAGGAGCAGTATGACGGCGCTGAACCTTCCGGCAACTCGGTGGCTATCCTGTCCCTGCTCAGGCTGGGCACAATCACCGGCATCGAGCCGTTCACCAGGGCGGCTGAAAAAAGTCTGAGTTTGTTCGCCCAACGGTTGCACGATGTTCCCCAAGCCGTTCCATACATGCTCCAGGCCCTGGATTTTTTCCTGCAGGAACCCAAACGGGTTGTGGTCGCCGGTGATCCAAAATCGCCCGAAGCGCGCAAACTGCTGCGAGCCATCCATTCGGTTTACCAGCCAAACAAAATCGTGCTGGGCAATGCCGGCCCGGTCCAGGAATTCTCCCGCACACTCCGCCCCCACAACGGTCCGCTCGTTTACCTGTGCTCCGGAACCTCCTGCCAACCGCCGACTGCGGACATCTCCACCCTGGCGCGACTGCTGGGCTGAAAGCGCGCCGTCCCGGGCATCATTGGGATGCTGGAATCCTGGTTTTTAAGTTGAACTGCTCCAGCACCGGGCGGAGGACCTTCCAGACATTGTCGGCCACAACCTGATGTCCTTCGGCTGTCGGATGAATTTGGTCGGCCTGGTTCAGATCCCGTTTGCCACCCACCCCTTCAAGCAGGAAAGGAACAAGCGCGG
>DASRKU010000353.1:0-9829 GCA_035648815.1 Verrucomicrobiia bacterium
ATCCCACCACTGCGAATAACTGTTCAGGGCGAGGCCGGCCATTTCCACCGCGCGCGAGGCGCCGTCTTTGAAGCTCTTGACGTACTTGCGCTCGAATTTCGTGCCGTCAATGTACACCTGCTCGGGGAAGTCCAGCGCCACAGCCACGGCAACTTTCCTGGTCGTTTTTGGCTTGAGGGTGAAGGTGAGGCTGATGGCTGATCCATAATCACTGCGGAGGGCGGGCTGCCGCTTTTCATAGAAACTGCCGTCCTCGTTGAGCAACAAATCCTGGACGAGCCGGTTCAGGCAGAAATAGGGCTGAGTATCAATCGATACGGCGGGCGCTTCGGCAGCGGCCAGCACCATACGGTTTGGGCTTTCGGTGCTTCCCATCACGACGCCGCGGACGCTCGGGGACTCGAACGCCTCGTGTTTGTGGCCGTGGACCGGAGCGGAGCAGATGTAGACGCTGTCCTGGTCGGTGGGTTTGAGTTCCTTTTCCTGGAGATTAACCAGGGAGGGCCTGGGGACAACCAGCGTGATCGTCTGGGCCGTGTTCGAGGTGTTTTGGACCTCGTACTGTTCAACGCCAATCGGCATCAGCGTTTGCTCGTTGCCCGAAAGCAGCGGCGAGATGAGTCTGCGGATGATCTTCACCTTTCCAATGGTGAAAGCCATCTCCATCGAGGGCGTGGCGATGGTGAGGGAGACATCTTTCTCGGCGATCGAAGGAGGGTAGTAATTCCGGAGCGCCGGAACGTCGTCGGGAAGCTCGGATGCCGACGGCTTTGCCTGGGTGAGCATGGTGAGCTTGTCGCCGATGCGCACGAAGGGGGCTGAGGCGAATTGAATCGCCTTTTGGTTCAGCATGATCAGCCGGCCCGCATCGTTCAGGCGGTTGTAGAGACCATAGGGGGAGATGCCGATGGAGCAGGTGGGGGCACCTTGCAGAGCCACCGTTTGCGGAAACTGCAGAGTCTTGGACATGCCCTGGAAGTGCACCGCCATTTTATTCTGCTCGTAAATGGCGGCTATCCTGGGTCCCGCGATGGTATAAATCTCGCGGACGTCGAACGCATCGGATTTCGGCATCTTTTTCCCCTATGGTTGATTTGGTGTGTTAACTCAGCACTGTCCGGCGAAAGGGTTTGGCTTCTTCGCAGCAGGCTTCTTTCCGGCCGACTTCTGGGGAGCGGCAGGCGCGGCCTGGGAGGGAAGATTCTTTTCGGCGCTGAGGTCGATCGGCATCTTCGTCGTCGGATAAGGCTTGATGGTCCCGAACAGCAAATCCGCGGCGATCCTGATTGAATCGGGGGAGCCTGAGAAATTGCAGATCACCGCATCGGCTTCCTTGGTCGTGCCTCTCCGGTAGGGGAAGTTGGTGACGACGACGACGGTATGTCCGGCGGCTTTCAACGCCTTCACCAGATGCTCGTTGTTGCCTTTCTTTTCGATGCGGGCGTAATAGTTTGTCATGACCACGAGGTCGGCCTTTTTGGCGAGCTCCAGGGCCTCCGCCACATCCTCTTCGTCTCCGTGGAAGCGCGTATCGTCCAGGAGAAGGTTGATGGAATGCTTGGACATGGCTTCGCAGAACATGTGGGGATGGCTGTAGAGATCCTTGCCCAGGAACGGATACGGAATGCACTGCTCGATGACGAGGATCTTCTTGTCTTTTTTGAGCGGCAGCAGCTTTTTATCATCGCGCACGACCAGAAGGGCTTTGTGGGCCACTTCCCATGAGAAGTCGATGTTCTGCTTGCTTCGGACAATGGCCGTGGTTTTCGCCGGATCCATTTTCCCGGCTTTCTCGAACAGACCCTGGTCGTACTTCATGCACAGCAGGCGCCGGACGGCGTCGTCGAGGCGGGCTTGGGAAAGAAAGCCGCGCTCGATGGCGCTCTTGATGCCGAAGAGGCACTGCGCGCGGGATTCGTCGTCGGCCTTCAGGAGGATGGTGTCCACGCCGGCCTTGATGGCCATGGCGCAGGCCAGGGGCAGCGGCCATTTCTTGAGGATGGCGGCCATGCCGATGGCGTCGGAGACGATGACGCCCTTGAATCCCATCTGGCCTCGGAGAAGATCGGTGAGGATCTTTGGAGACAAGGTGGCGGGGAGTTCCTTGTCGAATGCGGGGAAGATCGTGTGGGCGGTCATGAGGGCCTTGGCGCCGATGTTGACGCCGGCCTGGAAGGTGAACAACTCGACTTCCTGCATGCGCTTGAGGTCCGCCCGGCAAACGTCCAGCACGTCATGCGCGTCGGTTGCGGAATCGCCGCGGCCGGCGAAGTGTTTGATCGTGGCGACAATGCCGGCGTCCTGATAGCCCCGGATTGTGGCTTCCACGAATTTGGCGCAAACCTTCGGATCATCGCCGAAGGAGCGTACGCCGATTTCGGGGTTCAGCGGGTTGATATTGACGTCGCAGACCGGGTGATAGAACTGCGTGACACCCATGGCGGCCATCTGCTTGCCCATGACATTGGCGACTTTATAGGCCAAATCGAGGTCCCCGATCGCAGTCATTCCCATGGGCGGCGGGAACTGCAATACGCGGCCGGCGGTATAGTCGTTCTTGAAGTCGCCTTCCATGTCGATGGTGATGTGGAGGGGAATGCCGGAGGGCCGGCTCATGGCGATTTCCTGCACCTTGTTGAGGGCGACCGTGAGCTCTTCCGGAGTCACGCTCACGCCGTAGTTATGATCGTCGAAGTATGTGTGCGCGATGTCGAAATAATCCTTGGGCTTCTCGAAGTTGGGGTCAACCTGTGAACGTCCCCAATAAAGGTTCTTGGATGTTTCCAGCGCGTACGGTTCGAGGCAGAGGCCGCCGGCGTGCAGTTTGGTGATTTGTTCGATGCCCGAGGGTGTCAGGTACGCCCCGCGCCAGGTGAAGGTGAGAACCTGGCCGCATTTTTCGGTCAGGCTCATTTTCGCCAATTTTGCTGAAATAAAGTCATCTCTTTTGTTCGACATGGTGGTTCTCAGTGGAGGGTTAATCTGTTTAGGTTTTTCGGCATTCTAATTTTGCGCTGATTGCTGGTACTTTCCCCGCAAGCTGTTTCACTGCGCCTTCCGTCTCAGCTTTTCGCCTGCGCCGCTTTCAGCACGGCATGATAGGCGGGCTTTGGCTGGCACCGGCGGTCAAAGAGCATGGGATAATCGGCCCTGCCGGTAATCGGCCAGTAATTGCGCCAGGATTGGCCGTCATGCACGGCCCAAAACGTAATCCGGCTGAACTTGTCCCGGTGCTTCCGGAACAGTGAAAATATATCGGCATACCGCGTTGCCAAGTCTTTCTCGACCGCGTCCGGCAGACCCTTCGGATAGGGATTGTACTTCTTCTGCATTTCCACGTCGAAGGAAGAGAGGGGGACTATCGCGGAATCGATGGCATAAAACGGAAGCACTCCCAAGTCCAACTCAGTGATCATCAGTTTTACGCCCAACTGGGCGAGGGACAGGAAGGAGGCTTCAATCTCAGCAATTGGCGGATGATCGATGAACCAGTGACCCTGTATGCCCACGCCGTCCACGCGAACGCCCTTTGTTTGAAGGTTCTTGACGAGCCGGATGACCCCTTCGCGCTTGGGGAGGATCTCTAAATCGTAATCGTTGTAATACAGTTGGGCCTTGGGATCAGCCTGCCGGGCAAATTCAAAGGCCTTGACCGCATAATCTTCGCCGATGATGTCCAGCCATTTGCATTTCCTGAAAGAACCATCCGCCGAAATGGCTTCGTTGACGACGTCCCAACCGTGTATCCGTCCCCGGTAACGGCCCATGACCGTGAAGATGTGGTCCTTCATTCGTTCCAGCAACGCCTCGCGACCGAGGGGTTTGCCCGATGAATCCTGAAATACCCAGTCCGGTGTTTGATGAAACCAGACCAGCGCGTGGCCAATGATGTGCATCTTGTGCTGCTCCCCAAAGGCCACATAACGGTCCGTCGCTTCGAAATTGTATTGGCCGGCTTTCGGATGAACTTCCTCCCACTTCAGGATGTTTTCCGGCGTGATGCTGTTGAAATCCTTTTCGACAAGGGCAAGAGCCTGGGGTTCCTTGCCGGAAACCTGCTCCAGGCTCAGGGCGGCGCCAATAAAAAAATCGTCTTTAAAAACATCCTTCAAAACACCCTGAGCGGACCCTGCATCCCTGCCCGTGGCAACGGGACTTTCTGTTCGGTCGATCATTGCACGATCATTGCCCTTGCCAGGGCCGGTCACGGACAAAATTGTCCAACGGTCGAACAAAATCGCTCCTGCCGGCGAGGCTGGCGGTTTCTGCGGGCGACTTCTTCTACGGAAAATACCGCCGAAGGACAAGAGAATTTTGGAGAAATCTCTTTTTTCCTTGTGTCTCAAACAATTCAAAAGACAAAATGCTCCCCATGATAAGGCAGCGACCACGGCCGATTGTTCATCCCGCGAACAAATCGGAATCGGCCCCGACCGTGACGAACTGAACCCTCATCCGCACAACCCTATGTCGCAAGAATTCCATCAGAAGCTCTCGTTCAAGGAAAAAGCGGGTTACAGCGCCGCGGACGCGGCGGCGAACTTCGTCTTCATGACGATGATTCTCTTCCAGACGAACTTCTACACGGATACCTTCGGCCTCACGGCCTCCGCTGCCGCCGCCATCCTGCTCTGGCCGCGGTTGTGGGACGCGTTCTTCGATCCCGTCATGGGTGTCCTCGCGGACCGAACCAGCACGCGCTGGGGCAAATTCCGCCCCTGGATTCTGTGGACTGCAGTGCCGTGGGCGATCGTAATGGTGCTAGCCTATACTACTCCCAAAGGCTGGAGTCACACCGCCCTGATCGCCTATGCCGTCATCACCAACACCATGCTGATGACGCTTTATTCGATGAACAACATGCCCTATTCCGCTTTGGGTGGCGTCATGACCGCCGACCTAAACGAGCGCGCCAAGCTCAATTCCTTCCGGTTTGTCTCGGTCAACATCGCCCAGTTCATCGTTGGCGGTTTCACGCTCACTTTGGTGGCCAAATTCGCCGAAGGCCGAGATCGCGCGCACGGATGGCAGATGACGATGGGCATCTGGGCCGTGTTGTGCCTCTTTCTGTTCCTCATCACGTTCTCAACCACCAAGGAACGCATCAAGCCCATGAGCGAAGTGAAGACCTCGCCGCGCCGGGATTTCTCCGATCTGATCAAGAACAGCCCCTGGCGGATCATGTGGCTCATGACCATGATCCATTTCGGCATCCTGTCGCTCAGAGGAGGAGCGAATTATAGCTACTATCATCATTATGCCGACAAAGCCGCCATGTTCGATGTCGTGGAAAAACTTGGCCTCACCGGGCCCGCTCTCGACCCCGGCGCACCGCGCCCTGGAGGCATCCTCGAAATCCTGGGCTGCATCGTCCACGGCTCCCGAGACAATATGGCGACCTCCAATGTCGCTGATGTTTTCAACAGTATTATCAACATGACCGGCACCGCCACCACGATCATCGTCATCTTCCTCTCCGTTTCCTTTGCCCGGAGATTTGGGAAGAAGGCTGTCGCTATCACTGGCTTCGCCCTCTCAGCCGTCAACGCCTTCGCCACTTACCTCCTCCGGCCCACCGATGTGTACGGCATGATCGCCTTGACCATCGTCGGTTCGGTCGTCTACGCACCGACGATTCCCCTCGTCTGGGCGATCTTCGCGGATTGCGCGGATTATTCCGAATGGAAGACTGGAAGGCGCTTTACCGGAATCGTCTTCGCCACGCTCGGCTTCGCTCTCAAAGCCGGATTAGCACTTGGGTCTGCCGGGTTGCTCTGGATCCTGTCCGGCTTCTTCGGCTACGACACCAAATTCCCCACCGCACCCCAAGCCATTGCTGGCTACCGCGTGTGCGTTGGCATTGTCGTCGGTATCATGTTCGCCATGTGTACCGTCCTGCTGATGCGTTACAAGCTGAACAAGAATCTGACCATCCAGATGGCAGACGAGTTGGCCGAACGCCGCAGAAAAGCTGCGGCCAGCGATGCAAAACCGAAAACTGCATGACCAACCAGTTCTCCCTGAGGCCAATCGCGCTGCCCGCGCCCATTTGCGTGGCCCCAGGGTAACCAGGCGCAAATGCTGACCGTGTGCTCGCATCCGGAGCTTCAAAACATTTTGGTTTATGTGGAATACTGAGCATCAAGCAACGTGTGCGGGATTTGTCTTTCACCGCCCATCCTCCATGCGATATCCACTTTCGACGCTCCTGGTCCTGTTGGGATTCCTCACGGCGGCTCACGGGCAACCCACGCTTAAAGAGGCTTTCAAAGGACAACTTCTTGTCGGCGCAGCCCTGAACGGCTCTCACATTTCAGGCACCAATGCCGACAATTGCGAAATCGCCCTGGTCGAATCCCAGTTCAATTCGATCAGCCCCGAAAACATCCTGAAATGGGAACCCGTCCACCCTTCGGCGGACACTTACAACTTCGGGCCGGCGGACCGGTACGTGGAATTCGGAGTGAAGAGCCACATGTTCATCGTGGGCCATACGCTGGTTTGGCATAGCCAGACGCCCCGATGGGTGTTTGAGGATGCGGAAAAAAACCCCGTCGGTCGCGACACGCTGCTGAAGCGGATGCACGACCACATTGCGTCAGTGGTGGGCCGCTACAAGGGCCGGATCAACGGATGGGACGTGGTAAACGAGGCATTGAATGAAGATGGGACGCTGCGCAAATCGCGCTGGCTGCAAATCATCGGCGAGGATTACATTCTCAAGGCATACCAGTTTGCGCATGAAGCCGACCCCGGCGCCGAACTGTACTATAACGAGTTTTCCCTTGAAAATCCGATCAAGCGCCAGGGCGCCATCGAGCTGATCCGAAATCTCCAGTCCCATGGAATTCCGATCAAGGCCGTCGGGCTGCAGGGACATTACAAAATGAACTGGCCCTCGCCGGCTCTTCTGGATGAAACCATCCAGGCTTTTGGCGCGCTGGGCGTCAAGGTGAGCGTCACCGAATTTGACATGGACGTGTTGCCGCCGGCGACGGCGTCGCGAAGCGCGGATGTGGGAATGAGATTAAATTACCAGGCCAAGGCCAATCCGTACACAAACGGTTTGCCCGATTCGGTGCAGCAGGAGCTGGCCAGCCGGTATGCGGCGCTTTTCCGTGTGTTCCTCAAAAACGCAAAGGTGATGGAGCGCGTCACGTTCTGGGGAGTGACGGACCGCAATTCGTGGCTGAATGACTGGCCGGTTCGCGGCAGAACCAGCCATCCCCTCCTGTTCGACCGCAATTGCAAACCCAAACCGGCTTTTGATGCGGTCATTGCGACCGCGGCTCGGTAGGGCTGGGCTGCGCGCAGACGGAAAAGGAGTGGGGACGGCTCGTCCCCACGAAGATTGAAAAACAAGGGGACGAGCCGTCCCCACCCCGCGCGAACATAAAAAATTCTCGACCTGCCGCGCCTATGTCATTAACTCAATTCAGATGAAACCCATGCTCTTGTCCTTCGTTGCCCTCGCATCGGCCCTGCGTTTGACCTATCCGGCCCTGAGCGTCGAAGAGGTCTGCGTCCCTTGCGCCAAACGGGTGATGCTGGCCCAGGATTTCAGCCATACGCGCGCCCGGGGCGTCACCACGATCGAAGGCGCCCCGCGGCGCGGCGACGAAGCCTTTCGCGAGGAAATCGCAGGAACCAATTTCACCCTGACCGTTTCCGACCTCGGCCCCGGCACCTATACCGTGCAAATCGGACTGGTGGAGGTCGATTACTCCGCACCCGGCCAGCGGGTGTTCGACATCACTTGCGGCAACCAGGTCCTGGCTAGCAATCTCGATATTTTTGCCGCCGCCGGCGGAGCAGGGAAGGTTTACTGGGTCACCGGCCTGGTGCAGCACCCGGGCGATTCCGTCGGCGGGCCCATGTCCTTCACGTTCACGGGCCGTACCAACACCGCAAAATTCAATTCTTTGGAGGTCCTGGATTCGTCCGGACGCTCCATGGTTTACATGAGGGCCGCCGACCTGATTGACGGGCAGGACGCCGATGCGCTGAAAATTCCCGACGTCGGAAACGGGCCGGAGCTATGGAAGAATCCGAGCAACGCGATCCCGGTGCGGGTGGCCGATCTGGTTCGGAGGTTTTCGCTGGCCGAAAAAGTCCAGCAGATGCGCAACGCGGCCCCGGCCATTCCGCGGCTTGGGGTCCCCGCATACAATTATTGGAACGAATGCCTCCACGGCGTCGCCCGATCGGGCGTGGCTACCGTCTTTCCCCAGGCAATCGGAATGGCCGCGACGTGGGATGTCCCGTTGATCCGCCAAACCGCTGATGTCATCGCGACCGAAGCCCGCGCCAAGCACAACGATTACGTCAGCCGGCACGAGGGGAATTGTGCGATTTATTATGGGCTCACCTTCTGGACGCCTAACATCAACATCTTTCGAGATCCGCGCTGGGGCCGGGGGCAGGAGACGTACGGCGAAGATCCTTTCCTGACGGCCCGGCTGGGGGTTGCTTTCATCCGCGGCCTGCAGGGGGACGACCCGAAATATATCAAGGCCATGGCGTGCGCGAAGCACTTCGCCGTGCATAGCGGTCCGGAGCCCGAAAGGCACCGGTTTGATGCGGTCCCCTCAGAGCGCGATTTTTACGAAACATATCTTCCGCACTTTGAAGCCGCGGTCCGGGAAGGCCATGTCGGGGCCGTGATGGGAGCCTATAATAGCGTCTATGGCGAACCGGCCTGTTCGAGCCCGCTGCTGCTTTCGGACTTGCTGCGGAATCAATGGGGGTTCGACGGTCACGTCGTTTCGGATTGCGGCGCCATCTACGACATCTTTGGCAATCATAATGCCGTCGCCACGCCCGAGGAAGCGGCCGCCCGCGCCCTGAAAGCTGGATGCGATCTTTGCTGCGGCACGGATTACAACAGCCTGATCCAGGCGGTTAAAAGGGGCTTGATCACCGATAAGGACATCGACAGGGCTCTCGGGCGCTTGCTCGAGGCCCGGTTTCGGCTTGGACTTTTCGATCCGGCCTCCATGGTGGCCTACGCGCGGATACCGATGACCGAGAACAACACAGCCGAGCACGAGGCGCTGGCGCTGCGGGTGGCGCGCGAATCGATCGTGTTGCTGAAGAATAACGGTTTGTTGCCGCTGAACCGTTCCACGATCAAACGCATTGCGGTGATCGGGACCAATGCGCAATCCGTGCCGATGCTGCTGGGCAATTACAACGGAACGCCGTCCAGGCCGGTGGCCTTGCTGGATGGCATTCGCAAAGTCGCCGGAACGAACATCGACGTGATCTATGATCCGGGCTGTCCGCTGGCGACGCAGAAGGGCGCTGATCCCGCCGTGGATTTCACCAATGCCCTCGCTGCGGCCGGGTCAGCCGACGTGATCATTTACGTCGGTGGCATCAATGCCCGGCTGGAAGGGGAGGAAATGGAGGTGGACTACGAAGGTTTCAGCGGGGGGGATCGGACGCGCATTGAATTGCCTGCCGTCCAGGAACAATTGCTCAAAGCCCTGCGCGCAACGGGCAAGCCTGTGGTGTTTGTCAATTGCAGCGGAAGCGCCATCGCCATGCCATGGGAAGCGGAGAATATTCCGGCGATTCTCCAGGCCTGGTACCCGGGCGAGCAGGGCGGGCGCGCCGTGGCCGAGGTCCTGTTCGGCGATGTCAACCCCGCGGGCCGGCTGCCGGTCACGTTTTACCGGTCCACGGAGGACCTGCCATCATTTGAAAACTACTCGATGAGCAATCGCACGTACCGGTATTTCAACGGCCAGCCTGTGTATGCGTTCGGACATGGGCTCTCTTACACGAAGTTCGATTACCGGGATGCGGCTCTGGGCATTGCTGGCGG
>DASRKU010000354.1:0-8231 GCA_035648815.1 Verrucomicrobiia bacterium
GGGCGGGGGATTTCGCCGAGGTGCGGGTCGCCGATACCGGCACAGGCATTCCGGAAGGCATTCGCTCCAGGATTTTTGATCCGTTCTTCACGACCAAAGATGTGGGAAAAGGCACGGGCCAGGGCCTGTCCATCGTTTACGCGTGCGTCGTGCAGAAGCACGGAGGATCGGTGCGCTTTGAAACCGAGGAGGGCAAAGGCACGACTTTCATCATTCAGTTGCCCATCCAATCCCAGGCGCAGCCTGCGGACGCTGCAACTTTCGCCAGGGATGCTTTAGTGACAGCCCAGGGCGTTTTGACGAGGCCGTCCATTTCTCCATCCAAATGAAAACTCTGCTCTTTGTAGACGATGAACCAAGGGTCCTTCAGGGACTCCAGCGCCAGTTGCACGGAATGCGCAACGAATGGCAGATGGAGTACCTCGACGCCGGCGCCAAGGCTCTGGAACACATGGCCAGCCACCCGGTGGATGTGATCGTCACAGACATGATGATGCCGGGCATGGACGGGGCGCAACTGCTCACTGAAGTCATGAAGCGTCACCCGAACACGGTGCGCATCGTGCTTTCCGGTCATGCCGATCGTGAATCGGTCCTGCGCCTGGTCGGGCCGGCCCACCAATACCTCTCCAAACCCTGCGAGTGGGATGAACTGCGTATCGCGATTTCCCGCGCCTTCGCATTGCGCGAACTGCTGACGAACGACAAGCTCAAGGCCCTGGCGACACGCACCCGTTCGCTGCCCGCTTTGCCGGAACTCCACAACCAGCTCACTGGAGAATTGCGCAAGGAGGAACCCAGCATCGAACGCATCGGCGAAATCATTTCGAAAGACATCGGGATGACCAGCAAAATGCTTCAGCTCGTGAATTCCGCTTTCTTCGGATTGCCTCAGCCAATCAGCAGCGCAGCCGAAGCCGTGGCTTACCTGGGCCTCGCAACCGTGCGCGCGCTGGTCCTGTCCTTGCAGGTGTTTTCACAATACGAACAGAAGAATATCAAGGGCTTCTCCATCGATGCCCTCGCTCAACACAGTTGGATGACCGGCGGCTGGGCCAGGCGCATCGCGGAAACCGAACGCTGCGATCCTAAAATCAGCGATCAATGCTTCCTGGCCGGCCTGCTTCACGATATCGGTCAGCTTATCCTCGCCTCAGGTCTTCCCGATGAATACGCGCAGGTCCTGGAAAACACCCGTTCCCCGGGCAAATCCCTGTGGGCGGCCGAACAAGACCAGTTCGGCACCACCCATGCCGAAGTTGGAGCCTACTTGCTCGGGCTATGGAGCCTGCCCAACCCGGTGATCGAAGCCGTGGCCCTGCACCATCGGCCCGCTTCGGCCGCAACCGGCAAATTTTCCCCTGTCATCGCCGTCCATGTCGCCAATGCCCTGACTCATGAAAAGAGCGGAGAAGCAGCCTGCGCCGGCAACGACCTGGATCTGAACTGCCTTGCAACTATCGGCCTGGGAAGCAGGGTGCCGATCTGGAGAGAAAAATGCTTTGAAGAAGATTTATGAATCGCACCGCGTCCCATGAGTGAACGAATTCTTTTTGTCGATGACGACCCGCGGCTTCTGGCCGCATGCGAGAGGAATTTTCGGGGCAAATTCCAGCTCGATACCGCCGAAGGCGGCGAAGCCGGCCTGGCTCAACTGGCCGGGCATGGTCCTTATGCCGTGGTCGTCGCTGACCGGCAGATGCCGGGGATGGACGGCATTCAATTCCTGGCCGAAGTCAAAAAGCGCGCCCCGGACGCAGCCCGGATCATGCTGACGGGTAACGCGGACCTGGAATCGGCTATCCGGGTGGTGAACGAGGGAAATATCTTTCGGTTTCTGACCAAACCGTGCCCTCCGGAAATTCTCGGAAAAGCGCTGGAAGACGGGCTGGCCCTGTACCGCCTGGCGAGTGCGGAAAAGGAGCTTCTGAACAAAACCTTGAGCGGAAGCGTGAAGCTGTTGACGGAAATTCTCTCCACTGTCGATGCCCGGTCTTTTGGGCGGACTGAGAAAATGAGGACTCTGATCAACGAGGTGCTTCAGAAAGTGAAGCTCAAAAATGCCTGGGAAGTGCATCTCGCAGCCATGCTCGCGCCGCTCGGGTTCCTGACGTTGCCGCCGGAAGTGGTCCTGAAGTTCCGCGCAGGAGAAATGCTCTCCAAAATCGAGGAACAACTCCTGACCAACTTGCCGGAAATCACGGCCCGGCTGCTCGCGAACATTCCGCGCCTGCACGGCGTCGCCCGGCTTGTCCGCTATCAGCAGAAGCATTTCGACGGGACTGGATTTCCACAGGACGCGGTCCAGGGCGAGGCCATTCCCATCGGCGCACGGCTTCTGAAAATCTTTCTGGATATGATGCAACTGCGAACCGGCGGCTTGGGGCCGTTCGCCGCGCTGGATGAAATGCGCCAGCGCCAGGGCTGGTATGACCCAAAACTCCTGGCCGAAGTCCGCGCCTGCTTCGGAGGAGATGCGGCTCCATCCGAAACGGCCAAACCCAACATTTCGGTCACCGTCAGCGACCTCGCAGTCGGCATGGTCCTGTACTCCAACGTTCTGACTCGTGACGGAACGCTGGTGCTTTCAGCCGGGCATCAGATCAGCCAGATGAGCTTGGAAAAGATTCAGAATTTCGAACAGTTGACGGGGATTAAAACACCGATCTTTGTGGAAATTGCCTCATGATCGCCGAGGCCGAATACGAATTCATCCGCAAGCTGGTGTACGACCGCAGCCGGATCAACCTGGGGCCGGACAAGATGGAACTGGTATGCAGCAGGCTGCGGCGCCGGGCTCGCGCGCTGGAAATCACCAGCCTCAAGTCTTACATATCCTTGCTCCGATCTGCCGCGGGCGCCCAGGAAATGACCGGCCTGCTCGATGTCATTTCCACCAACGTCACCGATTTTTTCCGGGAGCCTGACCATTTCCGTTTCGTGCGGGACACGCTGCTGCCGGAGTGGCAAGCAGCCAAAGGGCGTTGCCCGACCGACTGCTTCCGCGCCTGGAGCGCCGCCTGTTCGTCAGGCGAAGAGCCTTACTCCCTGGCTATCGTGCTTGCCGAATTTTTCGACGGCGCCGGCGCCGCCGATTGGAGAGTCATGGCTTCGGACATCAGCAGCAGCATGCTCAAGCGGGCTCAAGAGGCAATCTACCCGGAGGAACGGATCCGGTTGCCCGACCCGGCGCTGCTCCGCCGCCATTTCCAAAAAGGCGTCGGCCGGTACGACGGGAATTATCGCATTAAATCGGCATTGCGAAGCCACGTCAGCTTCCAGCACCTCAACCTGTTTGATCCTTCCCATCAATTCCCTCAGAAATTCGATCTCATTTTCTGCAGGAACGTGATGATTTATTTCGATCGCAACACGCAGGAACAACTGGTTCCCCGATTAGTGGATCAACTGGGCCCGGGCGGATACTTGTTCGTCGGCCACTCGGAAAGTTTAATTGGCATCGACCACAGCTTGAAATCCGTGCGGCCCAGTATTTATCGCCGCATCAGCGCGGGTTGACATCATGCCTGCAAGTTCGAAATGGGTCATTCCAAACGTACAAAAAGCGCTGGTAGTCGGGGTCGCCGACATGGTGGCGAGCAACGATCCGAGCGCGGAACTGGTCACCTACTCGCTGGGTTCGTGCCTGGGCGTTACCGTGTACGATCCTGCCGCCCAGGTCGGAGGACTGCTCCACGTCATGCTGCCCGATTCCAGCATCAACCCGGACAAAGCAGTGACTGAACCGTATATGTTCATGGATACAGGACTGCCGCGGTTGTTCAGGGCGGTTTACAGTCTGGGCGGCGACCGGTCGCGCGTGATCATCAAGGCTGCCGGCGGCGGCCAGTTCCTGGATTCGGTCCCATTATACAATATCGGGCAGCGCAACAGCGATGCGCTGCGGGAATTGCTCGTCAGGAATGGATACGCCCTCAGCTCCGAAAACCTGGGAGGCACCTGCAGCCGCACGTTGCGCCTGCTCCTGTCCACTGGCTGGGTCACCCTCTCCAGTCCCGGAACCCCTCCCTACATCTTATGAATGCAACTGAGTTGATTGCCAAAGTCAAAAACCTGGCGCCCGTTTCCCAGTCAGCCTTGAAACTGGTGGGACTCCTGGACCAACCCGCCATCAGCAATGAAGATATCGTCCAGGTGCTCAAGTTCGATACCGTGCTCACAGCCAAATTGCTTCGCGCGTGCAACTCCCCGTTCTTTGGCCTGGAGGAACCGGTCTCCTCGGTCGAACAAGCCGTCTTGATCCTGGGCCATCAGCAAATCCTCCACATTGCCCTCAGCATCGCCTTCAGCAGCACCATGGCCGCTCCCTTGCCCGGCTACGCCGCCGAAGCCAAAGAACTCTGGCAACATTCACTCGTCGCCGCAATGGCATCGGAAAACATCGCCCGCAATTCCAACGCCCTGTCCGTCGACGCCCCCGTCGCATTCACCGCCGGCCTCCTGCACGACATTGGAAAAGTCGTCATGAACCAAGTGCTCACACCCGATGCCCGCACCGCCCTCCTGGATCGCATCGCCTCCAACGGCCAATCCCGAACCGAAGCCGAACGCGAAATCATCGGAGTCGATCATGCCGATATCGGCAAATGCCTGCTCGAAACCTGGCGGCTGCCCGACACTATCATCGAAGCGGTCGGAAACCATCATCACCCCGTCAGCCGGCCCGAACCGAAACTGTCATGCCTCGTCCATACCGCCAATTGCCTGGCCCATGTCATCGGCTCCAACCTTGGCTGGGAAGCCTTTGCGGAGAGAGCCGATGCCGGAGCCATCGAGGTCCTGGATATTGACCAGATCAAACTGGATGAACTGGTGGTCGCCGCTCATGAATCCATGTGCCAGGTCGAACAGTTGATGCAAATGGCATGAACCTGCCGCGGAAAATTCGCGTGCTCGTCGTCGATGACTCGGCCGTCGTGCGCCAGGCCATCACCCAGGCCCTCAGTCAGGATCCCGAAATTCAAGTCGTGGGCAGTGCGTGCGATCCGTACGTCGCGCGC
The DNA here is from genome assembly GCA_035648815.1 of Verrucomicrobiia bacterium. Lineage (GTDB taxonomy): Bacteria > Verrucomicrobiota > Verrucomicrobiia > Limisphaerales > BOG-1460 > DASRKU01. The sequence goes on from DASRKU010000354.1 coordinate 5,022, forward strand.
GACATGATTCTTGAGCTGAACCCGGATGTATTGACGCTGGATATTGAGATGCCGCGCATGGACGGGTTGACCTTTCTGCGGGTTTTGCAGAAGCACCGGCCCATTCCTGTTGTGGTGGTCAGTTCCCTGACGCGAACGGGGTCACACGCAGCCTTGGAAGCCCTTGAATGCGGCGCCGTGGATGTTATCGGCAAACCCGGCTCAGCCTCGGCTATTGGACAACTTCACGATCAACTGGCTGTGCGCGTCAAAGGAGCCGCTTTTGCCCGGGTCCTCCCGCCTGTGGCACCCGAAGGGGCGGCCCCTGTCCAGCCTGGGCCGGGCGCTTCCAAGGGCCTTAATGCCCGTCAACTGATCCTGTTCGGCGCCTCCACGGGCGGAACCGAAGCGTTGAAAGCCGTGCTCACAAAGCTTCCGGATGGACTGCCCGGCATCTGCATCGTGCAGCACATACCCCCGTTTTTTTCGACAGCTTTCGCCGAACGCCTCAATGAACTCTGCGCGCTCGAAGTCCGCGAAGCGCGAAACAATGATGTCCTCCACCCCGGCCTGGCCCTGATCGCCCCCGGCGATTACCACATGGTTGTCCTTTGGAAAGATGATCGCTATATCGTATCGCTGAACCAGAATCCGCCGCTGCACCACACCCGGCCGGCGGTGGACGTGCTCTTCAATTCCGCCGCCGCTTGCGCCGGCGACCATGCAGTGGCAGTCCTCCTGACCGGCATGGGCTCTGACGGAGCCAATGGCATGAGGAAGCTCAAAGCCGCCGGGGCAACAACCATCGCCCAGAACGAACAATCCTGTGTGGTCTATGGAATGCCGCGCGCCGCGGTGGAAATGGGAGCCGTGGATCATGTCGTCCCTCTGAACAAAATCCCTCTCGCCATCATCGAAGCCCTCCAGTCCAGATCCACTCAAACCAGTCACAAAAGGGCCCCCGCCTGCGTTCCCGATTCAAGGTCATGACTGCCATGAACCAGGCTAAATCCCTCGATATCCGCCAACTCCTCACCGGACACATCGCCGACGTGTTCCACACAATGCTGTCCCTGGATGCCATTCCACAACCCAAGGGGCCGCTGCCCAATTTCGGGGAACGAATCACAGGATCCGTCGGCTTCGGCGGCGACCGGGTCAACGGCGCGATGTATGTGCATTTGTCCATCGGCCTGGCCGAAGAACTCGCGTGCGCCATGCTGAAATCGGCCGCCCCGCAAATCAGCGATACCGAAATCAACGACGTCGTCGGCGAAATCACCAACATCCTCACGGGCCAGTTCAAATCGAGCTTGTCGGATGCCGGGGCCGGGTGCGCGATGAGCACACCGGCGATTATCCGCGGTCTTTCCTATCAAATTGAGCCGTCTCCGGGAGTCCGGCGCGAATTGCTTCTGTTCCATTGCCGGGCCAAACCCATGGCAGTCGAGGTTCACATCAAGTTCAACTGAATCATGGGCACCAGGATCCTCAGCGTCGACGACAGCCACACGATCAGGCTCATTGTGTCACGGGCCTTCCGCGACTATGACTGCCAGATCTGCGAAGCGGCCAATGGCGAGGAAGGTCTGGCCGTTGCGGCGCGAGAGAAACCAGACCTGATCCTGCTGGACGTGACGATGCCGGTCATGGACGGCGTAACGATGCTCACCCTGCTCAAGGCAGATCCGGTTCTCAAATCCATCCCGGTGATCATGCTGACGGCCGAATCCGGACGTGAGAACGTGCTGGCCATAGCGCGGTTGGGGGTTCGAGATTACCTGGTCAAACCATTCAAGGAAGAGCTGCTGGTTCAAAAGGTGGGGCATATCGTGCCTTTACAGAAAAAAGTTGTCGCGTAAAATTCGTGCATACCAGGCTATGCCGGATCCAAGCTATAACGAGCTCGCCCAACTCTACGGGCTGGATCCCGTCCCTGAAAGCGTGCTCCGGCTGACGCAATTGGTCGCCCGGCAGAATGCCGACCTGGACGAAATCGCCAACATCATCTCCGCCGACCCGGCTATTTCTCAACGCCTGCTGCGCACCGCCAATCCGAGGGCGGCCACCGAGAAGGACTACGAAATCACAACGGTGGAGGATGCCTTGCGGCACAATGGCCTGGGTTGCGTCCTTTTGCTGGCCATGGGCACTCCCCTGTCTTTGGCTCTCATGAAGACGTTTAAAACGATGCTGGGCCTGAAGCTCGACGGTGTGAACCCCAAAACCGTCCGGCCTTTTCTCAGCGAATATGTCCTTGGCACGATCAATTTTTCCGGGAAAGCAACAGGCTGGGTTTACCTGCGATTGAGCATCGAGGGAGCCCGGCTCATCGCAGCCCGCGTCCTGGGCGTCGATCCCGAGGAACTCAAAGATCGCAGCGAGGTGGATGATGCCGTGGGCGAATTGCTCAACATCGTTGCGGGAAATTTTAAATCCCACCTGTGTGATGCCGGACTGGACTCCACTCTCCATACCCCGATTGTGACCCGCACCACCCGCTTCACCATCGATACACCCCAGGGCGCCGGCTTGGAGCACATGGCTTTTACCGCTCCGGACCTGAAATTGTTCGTGGATGTGATGGTGAATCCGTGGACTCAGGGCTGACGACTCTGAGTGACGCTGGTGCAGTCATCCTGATGGACGCGCTTCACTGTCGCTGCAACCCCGCCCCGATCCGGTACGTCGCGCCGGCCGTGGTCTCCAGGTCCAGATTCTTTTCTCGATAGTGAAGCCGGACGGGGCGGTGACCAGGTGCCCTTTGCCATCATCGATCAGCCAATCAAGGCAAAACTCGGCGGCGCCCTTCATGACAGGCCATGCGCGGCTGCGCAAAAACTCATTGTCCCCGCTAAATGCATAATGTTCCCAAAAATCCCGGCTCAGCCAGGGGCTGCCCATGGCCCAATTGGCCCAAACCGGATCGCCGCTCCCGAAATTCCCAACCGGCGCCGTCTGGCACCAGATATCCGCATTGTGATGCGCCACCCAGCCGCGCGCCCCATAATTGATTTCAGCAGTCTTGCGTCCGTTGACCGCCAGTTTCTCAATGAAACCCAAAAACGGCTCGTGGCATTCGGCCAAATTCCCAACCTCAGCCGGCCAGTAGTTCATCTCGGCGTTGATGTTGACCGTCCAGTTGGAACTCCACGGCGGGCGCATCTCTTTGTTCCAGACGCCCTGCGCGTTTGCCGGCTGCGTGCCGGGACGCGAACTGGCGATCAGCAG